>CACJRE010000015.1 GCA_902595745.1 uncultured Pelagibacteraceae bacterium | reverse complement strand
TAAATTCCATCTACACCTGGAGTTGACATTATTTCATCAAGTTTTTCTAAAGACTCTTTAGTCTCTATCATAGCTAATTTAAGCATTTCGTCATTTGCATGTTTTGCATAGTCAGAACCACCATAAATTAAACCTCTAACCGGACCAAAACTTCTGTAGCCATGAGGAGGATACATACATGCTTGAACAAATCTTTCTGCCTCCGCTTTATTACTAACCATTGGACAGATAATACCATAACATCCAGCATCAAGAATTTTCATTATTTGTCCAGGCTCATTCCAGTTTACTCTCGCAAGTGGTGTGACATCAGTTGTTGATATAGTTTGCAACATTGGTAAAGCGTTAGTGTAATCAACTAAACCATGCTGCATATCAATTGTAAGTGAGTCCCAACCTTGATGAGCCATTACTTCAGCTGACACTGTGCTTGGTATCTGAAGCCAACCATTAACCACAGGTTTACCTGCTTTCATCATTTCTTTAACTTTATTTTTTCTCATAATTATATTTTTAAACCCATGTGAGTGTATTTCACATTTAAGTAATCTTTAATTGCACCTGATCCACCTTCACGTCCGTAACCAGTCTGCTTTATTCCACCAAATGGGGCTTCAGCTACAGCTACTGCACCAGTATTTACAGCAACACATCCTGATTCTAACATTTCAGATCCTCTATTGGCTTGATCCATTGAGTTTGTATAAAGATAACTGCATAATCCTAAATCATTATCATTCGCTCTTTCGATAACTTCGTCAAAAGTTTTAAAGGTTAAAACAGGAACCAATGGTCCAAAAGGTTCTTCTTTCATTATTGTAAAATTATCTTTTACGTCATCAAATATTGTTGGTTCGTAATAATAACCTTTGTTGAACCCCGAAGGTCTTTTTCCACCCATTAAAACATTTGCGCCTTCACTTTTTGTTGTCTCAACTAACTTCTCTATTTCTTCTAATCTTTTTGCGGTACTTAGAGGTCCTAGTTCAACACCTTCATCCATACCATTTCCTATTTTTAATTTTTTTGCTCTCTCCATAAAAGCACCCACAAACTCATCTTTTCTGCTTTCTTGGATATAGAATCTATTAGGAGAAATACAAACTTGTCCGTTATTTCTAAATTTAGCTGTAATCGCTATATCGGCTACTTTATTCATATCCACATCATCACAAACAATAAATGGAGAATGGCCACTTAATTCCATAGTTACTCTTTGAACTTTATCAGCAGCTTTTTTTAAAATTATTTTACCAACTCTAGTTGATCCTGTGATTGATACTTTTTTAATAATATCAGACTCCATTAATTCATTTGAAATTTCTGCTGGGTCTCCAGATAAAAGATTAACTACTCCTTCGGGTATACCGGCTTCTTTACAGATATTAACTAATTCCATAACAGCTCCTGGAGTAATTACATCTGGTTTACATATTACAGAACATCCAGCAGCTAATGCTGTTGAAATTTTTCTAGCTGCTAAAATTATTGGAAAATTCCAAGGAACTAATGCTGCTACCACTCCTACAGGTTGGTAATAAATATGAGCTCTTGTATCTGGAAATCTTGTTTGAACAGTTTGTCCATAAATTCTTTTTGTTTCTTCTGCATTCCATTCAAAAATATCTGCTCCTCCACCAACTTCTCCGATACCTTCAGCTAAGGGTTTTCCAACCTCAAGTGTTAACCATTTAGCGAGAACATCTTTTTTCTCTCTCATTAAATCTGCAACTTTTCTTATTTTATATGATCTTTCCCAGGGAGTTGTATTTTTCCAAATCTCTAAACCTTTTTCAGCGGACTTTAATGCTTTTTGTACATCCACAGAGGATGCTTTAGATGCTTTTCCTATTACTTCTTCTGTTGCAGGATTGATTACATCATAAGTTTCTTTTTTTTCAGCTTGTTGCCATTTACCATCAATGAATTGTCCAAATTTTTCGTACATAAGATTTATTTTTAAGTTTACTTAATTAGGTTTTTTAATTTATAAATATATTTATATATAAACACTATACATATTAAAAGATAAACATATTTATGAAAAAAATCACTCTTACTTGTGCTCATGCAATTGTAAAATATTTAATTGCTCAGAAAATATTAATTAATGGTAAAAAAGAACCTTTGTTTCCAGGTGTGTTTGGAATCTTTGGTCATGGAAATGTAGCGTGTTTAGGTCAAGCTCTTGAAGAAAACCAAAAAGAGCTTCCAACTTATAGAGGACACCACGAACAAAATATGGCTCTTACAGGAATAGGTTATGCAAGAGCAAAAAGAAGACAGCAAATTTTTATAGCCACATCCTCGGTAGGCCCTGGAGCAACAAATATGGTTACAGCTGCAGCAGTTGCGATGAGTAACAGGTTACCAATTTTATTTTTACCTGGAGACACATATGCAAATAGAATGCCAGATCCAGTTTTACAACAAGTTGAACATTTTAATAATCCAGGGATAACAGCTAATGATGCATTTAAACCAGTTACAAGATATTTTGATCGAATAACTAGACCAGAACAGATTATTCAATCATTCCCTGCAGCAATCCAAACAATGTTAGATCCGGCAGATTGTGGTCCAGCATGTATTGCTTTAAGCCAAGATATTCAAGGTCAAACCTTTGATTACCCTGAAGAATTTTTTAGAGAAAGATTACACGCAATTAGAAGACCACGACCAGATGAATTTCAAATTAAAGAAGCAGCAGAAAAAATTAAGTCATCTAAAAACCCAATTATAATTTCAGGTGGTGGAGTTTTTTATTCGGATGCAATGGAAGAATTAAGCCAGTTTGCAATCAAACATAACATACCAGTTACGCAAACTGTAATGGGATACTCTACAATGAAAAGAGACCACTCTCATTTTGCAGGCCAGATTGGGGGTTTAGGTGGAAAAAATACAAATACTTTGGCAAAAGAAACAGATTTAGCAATTGCAGTTGGGACTAAACTTGCTGATTTTACCACAGGTTCATGGGCAAATTTTGAAAACGAAAATTTTAAACTTGTTTCAATAAATGTCTCAAGATTTGATGCTAATAAACATTTGGCACAAGCTGTTATTGGAGACGCTAAATTTTCATTAACTGAGCTTTCACAAGCTTTAGGTAGTTGGAAAGTTGGAGAAGAGTGGAACAAAAAATCTCAAATTGAACTTAAATCTTGGAATGAAGAAGTTGACAAAGCTAGTGCACCTTCCAATCAAGAGATACCCAGTTATGTTCAGGTAATTGGTGCTATTTATAAAAATTCTGATCCCACAGATATAGCAGTGACAGCTGCAGGCGGTCTTGTTGGAGAAGTTGTTCAAGTTTGGAGACCAAGAGAGTTAAATACTCACGAAACTGAATGGGGATTTAGTTGTATGAGCTATGAAATTTCTGGCGCTCTTGGGATTAAAATGGCTAATCCTGATAAAGAAGTTATTTCATTTATTGGAGACGGTTCTTATCTTTTAAATAATACAGACATTTATTCTTCAGTTATTACAAAAAATAAATTGATAATTATAGTTTGTGACAATGGAGGTTTTGCAGTTATTAATAGATTACAACTGTTTAAGGGCGGAAAAGAATATAACAATCTACTTAAAAGTTCTAAAACACCTGGTCTTGTTGATGTTGATTTTGCAAAACATGCAGAAAGTATGGGAGCCAAGTCAGAGCATGTAAATTCTATATCTGAACTTGAAGAAGCATTTAAAAGAGCAAAAAAATCTGATGTTACATATGTGATTTCTATCAAAACACATGCATACCAGTGGTTAGAAGGATCAGCTTTTTGGGATAGCCCAACACTAGAAATTCCGACTACTAAAGAAAATGAGGAAGCTTTAAAACTTTACAAAGATGGAAAAGGCAAACAAAGACAAGGCGTATAAACCTTTATGAACAAAGTATTTAAAGTTGGTCTCATAGGGTGTGGTCATATTTCTGAGACTTATTTTAGAGCAGAAAAATATTTTAATAATATAAAAATTGTAAAGTGTGCAGACATTAACCATGGCAATGCCCTTAAGTGTGCAAAAATTTATAAAATCGAGGCTTTAAGTGTTAAAGATTTATTAAAAGATAAAGAGGTTGAAATAATTTTAAATTTAACGATTCCTAAAGCACACTATAAAGTTGCAAAGCAAGCTCTGCTGAATAATAAACACGTCTATTCAGAAAAACCATTAGCAATTAATTTTAAAGACGGAAAAGATCTTCTTAAAATTGCTAAAAAGAAAAAACTGTATATTGGAAATGCTCCTGATACATTTTTAGGTGGTGGTATTCAGAAATCAAAAGAATTAGTTGATAAAAAAATAATTGGAAAAATAAACTTAGGTAATGCTATTTTTGCTTTTCCTGGGGTACAATCTTATCATCCAAACCCTGAACCTTGGTTTGCAAAAAAAGAGGGTGGTCCAGTAATTGATATGGGCCCATATTATTTAACAGCTTTAGTGAATTTATTAGGACCTGCAAAAAAAGTTACTGGAAGTATAGTAAATGGAGTTAAAAGAAGAACTATTGGCATAGGTCCAAGAAAAAACAAAACATTTAAAGTTGAGTGTCCAACAACATATTTATCAACCATTACATTTGAGAATGGAACAATTGTTAGATTAACATTGTCATTTGATGTTATTGCTCATCAGAGGAATCATGTTGAGCTCTATGGAGACAAAGGCTCTATGATTGTGCCAGATCCAAATATGTTTGGAGGCTCAGTTTATATTTGTAAAAAGTTGGGTGATCCATGGAAAGAATATAAAACTAATAAAATGCCACTAGGAAAAATTAATATTAGAACACAAAGCTCTAGAGCAAACGAGTCTCCTACAAATGCAAATTATAGAGGAGCGGGTCTAGCTGAAATGGCATATTCAATTGAGAATAAAAAACCAAATAAATGTAATGGAGAATTATCTTTACATGTTTTAGATATTATTCAATCAACAATGAAAGCTTGTAAAACTAATAAACCACAGTCAATTAAAACAAGCTGTAAAAAACCAAAATCTTTTCCACTTAAAGAAATCAAAAAAATATTAAATTAAAAATATTTAAGTTTAATTTATTGATTTATTTTTATTTTCAGCCATCGACAAAGCAATTTTAAAAGAATTTAAAATTGGTTCTAAATTAGCTTCATTTTTTCCTGCTATAGCAAATGCAGAGCCATGTGCAGTAGTTGTTACAGGTACAGTTAATCCACCTTGAACTGTTACTCCTCGATCAAAACCAAATGCCTTAAGTCCAGATTGCAATGCATCATGATACATGCCAACCATGCAATCGTGATTTTTATTTTTATATGCCACAACAAATGATGTGTCACATGGCAAAGGACCATCAACATTGTAACCAAGTTTTTTTGCTTCCTCAATTGCAGGTATAATCTCATCTTTTTCTTCTGTACCAAACTCTGCATGGGGATTAAGTGCTTGAATAGCAATTCGAGGTTTCTTTACACCGTTTAACTCCATAACTTCATTAATTAATTTTATCGGCTTCATTATATTTTCTTTTGTAATATGTTGGGCAACTTCTTTTATTGGAATATGCGAAGTTACTCTTGCTGTCCAAAAGTTATCTATAACAT
This sequence comes from uncultured Pelagibacteraceae bacterium, assembly GCA_902595745.1. Lineage (GTDB taxonomy): Bacteria > Pseudomonadota > Alphaproteobacteria > Pelagibacterales > Pelagibacteraceae > Pelagibacter. The sequence continues at coordinate 12,436 of CACJRE010000015.1, read as the reverse complement.
TAAACTCACAACAGAAACTATTTACTTCAAGTTTTTCAGCCATTAATTGCAATTCATCTGAATGTTTATTTCCTCCAAGTTTTAAACTTGTTTTGTTCATTGGTGCAAAATTAATAGCGTCTATTTTTTTTTCTTTAGCAAGAGTTAAAGCCAAATCTAAAGCTCCTAATACACTCTCGCCAGATTCTTTTGATGGTTCAGCTAATTTATATTTATGATTTTTTCCTTTGGAAATATCTAATAAAAACCTGTCTGCTTTATTAAAATCAATTTCATCGAAATTTTCAACAACACTTATATTATGTGAAATTCCTGTAATACTATTTCCACTTTCAAATATTTGCTTTTCCCCAATGATGACAATATTTGCTTTCTTAGTCATTTCATCATTTAAAAGTTTTGAAATTAATTCTGGACCTATACCTGCAGGATCTCCTAGAAGTAAAGCAATGTTAGATCTGTTTTGAGTCATTTTTTCCTTTACGCCTTGTATCAGATTATGTTTAAATTATTAAATATAAATTAACTAAAGAGGGAAATAATGAAAAAAAGTTTTAAACTTTTCTTAGCTGCTGCTTTTCTAGTGACTGAATTTTTTGTTATAGCGCTACCTATGCTTACGACTTCTGCAAGAGCAGATGGTGCTATTCAAGCAATTACTCACGCTGGTTTTGGCGGTGGAACTGACGTAACTACTAGAATGATGCTTTTAAGAGCACGAAGAGTTCTTAAACAAGACATGCAATTAGTTAACAAAAAAGGTGGTGGTGGAGCTGTTTCTATGGACTACATGATGAGCTTGCCAGCTGATGGTCAACACACGTTAACTTGGACTACTGGTCATGCAGTATCAATGGCATTAGGAAAAACTAAAGTTAAGATTAGCGACATGCAACCACTTGCTAGAGGAACTGATGATCCTCAATTATTTGTAGTAAATTGTAAAGCAGACATCAAAGATGCTAAAAAATTCATTAGTGTTCAAAAATCAAAATCACTTAAATATGGAACAACTCATGTTGGTGGAATTGATGATGTTAGTGCAATTGCATTTACTAAAAAAGGTGGACTAAAAGATCCTACTATCGTTGCCTACAAAGGTGTTGCTCCAATTAAAACTAACCTAATCAAAGGAGATATTGATGTGGGTGTTTTAAACTTAGGTGAAGCACTAACTGAAATTAACGATGGAACACTTTGTGTTTCTGTTGTTTTAGCAAATAATAGAATGGCTAAAATTGGAGACTCTCCAACAGCTAAAGAATTGGGAATACCAGTTTCTTTATCTACGGTTAGAGGTTTCGTAACTAAAAAAGGTGCTCCAGCTGAAAGAGTTAAACAATTAGAAGCTGGAATGCTGAAAGCTATGGGTCACAACTACTATAAAAATTTCTTAACTGAAATTGGTCTTGATGAGACTAGTGTTGTTGGTGCAGATGAATGGGGCAAGCAAATGGAAGAAATGCTTACTGAAATGACTGCACAGCTTAAAGCTTTAGGTTACATTAAGTAATTATAAAGAAAGATAGTACATTTAGTTTATGAAGAATGTACGAAAACAAAAAAGGGCAAGCAAAAGTTTGCCCTTTTTTTTTAAAGATGAATTTAAAGTTTCTTTTGTAATAATTTTTATTTCAACAATATTACTAATATCTACTTTTTCTTTTGATATTGTTCCTCCAATTTTAAATAGGGGAATACAGCCTGCGACTTTTCCTAAAGCACTTTTAGTCTTAATAATTAGCTTAACTTTTATTGTATATTTTTTATCTACTAAAAAACCATGGAAGTCTGAAAAAAAATTACCAAAACCTTTTTATTTAACATTAATAAGTTTTTTATTATTCATTTTAATTTCAAAAACATTGGATTTCTTTTTAGCAATTTCTGTTTTATCTGTCTTTGTCTCATATTATTGGGGTGAGAGAAGACTCTTTTATTTATTATTGGTTAGTATTATTTTTCCAATAATTGTTTTTATTTTTTTTGAAACAATTTTAGGTCTAAGGTTTCCACCAGGCATAATCACAAATATTTATTATCAGGTATAAATGGAAAATTTACTTTTAATGATGGCTCCATTATTTAGTTCAAAACTTTTATTAGTTTTGTTTTTTGGAACTTTGTTTGGATTGATCTTAGGTGTTTTACCAGGTCTTGGTCCAACCACCGGAGGCGCTTTGATCTTACCTTTCACAATGACTTTAGATCCACTTTCAGCAATTGTATTATTAACCTCAATTTATTGTGCTGGAACATACGGTGGAGCAATTACAGCTATTTTAATTAACACTCCAGGGACACCAGCTGCAGCTGCTACATGTCTTGATGGTTATCCACTAGCCCAAAAAGGTGAAGCAGGTAGAGCTCTTGGGATGGCAACTGTTTCAAGTACTGTTGGTGGAATTTTTAGTGTCATTATATTAGTTTTTTTTGCACCATTACTTGCAAAACTAGCTTACGAATTTGGTCAACCCGAATACTTTGCTTTAGCTATTTTTGGTTTAACAATGTTAGCTTCTATTGGAGAAGGGAGTCCAATTAAAAACTTAATTGCTGGTGCTTTTGGAATTTTAATTTCAACTATTGGAAAAGATTTTATGACTTCAATAGATAGATTTACTTACGGTATAAATGAATTATCAGAAGGAATAGGATTTATTCCAGTAGTTGTTGGTCTTTTTGCTATCAGTGAAATGTTAACTCAATCAACTTTATTAGATCAAATATTTAAAAGAGTAGCTTTAAAGGCAGTAAAACTTCCATCTCTAAAAGATTACAAATTAACATGGAAGACAATTTTAAGATCTTCAGGAATAGGCTCTTTCATAGGGGTACTTCCTGCTGAAGGGGGTACTGTTGCGTCTTTGATAGGTTATTCAGAGGCTAAAAGATTTTCAAAAAAACCAGAGGAATTTGGAAAAGGTTCTATTGAAGGTATTGCGGGTGCTGAAGCTGCAAATAATGCTGCAACAGGTGGAGCAATGGTTCCAACACTTGCACTTGGAATTCCTGGTAGCGCAACAACAGCTGTTATCTTAACTGGGTTAATTATACATGGTGTAAGACCTGGGCCAGATTTATTTAGAGAACAACCTGATTTTTTATATGGAATTTTTGGAGCAATGCTAATTGCTAATGTTTTATTTTTTATATTTGGTTTTTTTGGTGCAAAAATCTTTGCAAGAATAACATTGGTACCAAATAAAATTCTATGGCCAATGATTTTTGCAGTTTCGGTTTGTGGTACTTATTCACTCAATCAATCAATAATTGATGTTTGGATAATGTTATTTTTTGGTGTTCTAGGTTTTTTTATGAGAAGGTATGGCTTCTCAGTTGTGCCAGTTATCATTGGATTAATTTTAGGTGAATTAGTAGAGGGAACCCTAAGACAATCTCTGGTTATATTTGATGGAAATTGGTTAATGTTTTTGACAAGACCAATAGCTTTAACATTCTTTATTTTGTCTTTAATTGCCCTAGCTTTTCCTTTAATAAGGTCAAAAAAATTTAAAAAATAAAGATGATTAAATTTGATTTAAACAACAGAGTGGCAATCGTAACAGGTGGAGCCCAAGGGTTTGGTTTAGCTATCACTGAAAGATTTATTAACTCTGGTGCTAAAGTAGTAATCTGGGATATAGATGAAACTGAAGCAAAAAAAGCTTTGGAAAAAGTAAATTCTGAAAATTTAACTTATCAAATAGTTGATGTAAGCAACTATGAAACAATTAATTCAAAATTATCTGAAGTTGAAAAATCACATGGTAAGATTGACATCTTTATTAACAATGCGGGTGTAGCAGGTATGAATACTACAGTTGCAGAATATCCCATAGACGAGTGGAACAAGGTTATAAATTTAAATTTAAATGCAGTCTTTTACTGTTGCAAAGCAGTTGTTCCATTTATGGTTAAGAATGATTATGGAAGAATTATAAATATTGCCTCCATTGCAGGTAAAGAGGGAAATCCAAATGCAAGTGCTTACAGTACTTCAAAAGCAGGAGTTATAGGGTTAACTAAATCTTTGGGAAAAGAACTTGCGCAAAAGAATATTGCAGTAAATTGTGTTACACCAGCTGCTGCAAAAACTAGAATTTTTGATCAAATGACCGAGGAACATATAAATTATATGCTTTCAAAAATACCAAGAAATAAATTTGCTAAAGTCGAAGAATTAGCCTCTTTAGTTGCTTGGTTATCAAGTGAAGAAAATTCTTTTTCAACAGCTGCGGTATTTGATTTGAGCGGTGGTAGAGCAACTTACTAATAATCATGCAAATAGGTATTGATGTAGGTGCAACAAAAATAGAGAGTGTCGTCTTAGAAGAGGATGGTCAAGAAAGACACAGATCTAGGACAGATTGCCCAAAAGATTATTTAACTATAATCAGAACTATAAAAGATATTCATAAAAAATTAGAGGAAGAATTTAAAAGAGAATTACCAATTGGAGTTTGCCATCCTGGGGTACATTCACCTCAAACAGGTTTAGTGAAAAATGCTCCTAACTGTTTATGGTTAGAAAAAAAACCTTTTCAAAGTGATTTGCGTAAAGCTTTGGGTAAAGAGGTATTTTGTGAAAATGATGGAAATTGTTTTGCATTATCTGAAGCTATAGATGGATCAGGAAAACATTATAAAATAGTTTATGGAATTATTTTGGGCTCAGGTGTTGGTGGAGGGCTTGTTATTGATAAAAAGATTGTAAGTGGACCTAATGGAGTTGCTGGTGAATGGGGTCATAACCAGATCCCATATTTCGCTGCAAAAAAAGAAAATTTTGAATCTAATAATGCTAGAGAAGCTGAAATAGAAAGCTTCATATCAGGACTAGGAATGGCGAAAAGATTTAACAAGATTTATAAAAAAAATTTAAAAGCTAATGAAATTTTTGAATTAAATCGAAAACATGATCTTGATGCTGAAAGATTTATAGATGATTTTAAATTAAATTTAGCCATGTCATTGTCTGTAATAATAAATATTTTAGATCCAGATGCTTTTATTTTTGGAGGAGGAGTTTCTAACGAAATAGATTTCTTAAATGATATAGATCATATGGTTAAAAAATTTGTCATAGGTAAAGAGTATGAAGGTGTTTTTTTAAAACCAAAGTTTGGTGATGCTAGTGGTGTACGTGGTGCCGCAAGATTGGGAAGAAGCGCGACATATTAGTTATAAATTTCTAACAATAATTTAATTTAGAAAAATTCTAATTTTCTTTTAATAAGATAATTAAGGATAAAATATTCGTAAATAAAAATCAATCAAAAGTTGTATTTAAATTTTTTGTTATGATCTTTGTTCAAAGTAGTTATATTTCGTTTTTTAAATTAATTTAAAAACATAAAAAAAGGGAGAAATAATGAAAAAACTTATACTTTCGATTGCAGCTCTTGCGTTGTTTGCAACTTCTGCTTTCGCTGAAAGATATGTCATGATTACTCATGGTGAAGGAAAAGATCCTTTTTGGCCAGTAGTTCAAAAAGGTGGTGAAGATGCAGCTAGAGCAATCGGTGCTGACTTCGAATATATCTACAACCCTTCTGCTGATATGGCTGATATGGCAAGCTCAATTCAAGCTGCTGCAGCTACTCAACCAGACGGTATGGTAATTTCTTTACCAGATCCAGATGCATTAGGACCAGCTATTAAAGCTGCTGTTGCTGCTGGTGTTCCAGTAATTACAATGAACTCTGGTTTAGAGTCTTCAGCTAAACTAGGTGCTTTAATGCACGTTGGTCAGCCTGAATTACTTGCTGGACAAAAAGCTGGTGAAAGAGCAAAATCTGAAGGTGCTTCTAAAGCACTTTGCATGATTCAAGAAGCATACAACACTGCTCTTGTAGACAGATGTGAAGGTTACGGTTCAGCTGTTCCTATGAAAATGACTGATACTACATCTGACCCTGCAACTATTCAAACTAGAGCTACTGCTGCTTTACAAGCTAACAAAGATGTTGATGCGATCCTTTCAGTAGGACCTCACGTATGTGAAGCTGTTGATAAAGCTTTAGCTGATCTTGGTATGAAAGTGCACCATTCTTGCTTTGACTTAAGTCCTGCAGTTATGGACTTAATCGGATCTGGAAGAGTTTCTTTCACTATCGATCAACAACAAAGATTACAAGGTTATATGCCAGTTATCGTATTACACTTGTACAACAACAGTGCTGGACTTCTTCCAGGAGCTAACATCCCTTCAGGACCTGGCTTCGTAGATAAATCTAACGCTTCTTCAGTTGCTGCTTTAGCAGGAATTGACAGATAGTCTGTAACAATTTAAAGGGTCGATTATTAAATCGGCCCTTTTTTTTTATAAATTAATAAGTCTTTTTATAAATGAATACATCAACATCAAAGAAACCAAGACAAAAAAAATCAAGACAAAAAACAAGACAAGAGTCAGACCGACAAGGTGAAAAAAAATGGTACTCTGCAATAATGTCTCGTCCAGAAGTTGGACCTCTTGGTGTCATGGTTTTACTTTTTTGTATGTTGGGGTACTTTTCTATTCCAGAGGGACAATTTTCACTTAATCCTTTTTCTGGTGAAGGATTTAATGCCTTAGGAATTAGAAATAATTTTAGAGTAATTGCTCAATTAGGAATCGTAGCACTTGCTGCTGGGATGTTAATTATTGCAGGTGAGTTCGATCTTTCAGTTGGTTCAATGATCGGTTTTGCTGGAGGTTGTATGGCAATGATACTAAAATGGGGTTTTGCTGTTGTTATTCCTTACATATCTTTTGAAGGAGGTTTTCATTTTGAGGGTTTAAGATTATTTGAAATTAGAAATGTCTCACCATTATTAGCAATACTAATTACATTATGTATGACTTTGTCTTTTGGATGGATACAAGGTTGGATAATTGTTAAGAGCGGAATATCTTCTTTCATTGTTACATTAGGTGGACTTTTCTTTTTACGAGGTTTAACAGAAGTATCATATAGAGCATTTAATAGAGCTCCTGATCAAACTGCTGGATCAACAACTGTAACAGATTTACCAGATATCAAAAATATTATAAATGTACCTGGTCTTGGAGAAATGGAAAGAGATGCGGCTAAAGCTTTACCAAATGACCAATTATTAGAAATTCTTAGCACTGTACCGGCTAGCACGGTTGCAAAAATTACTGAAAAATTAACTTATATTAATGAAAAAGTTGCAGCTTACAAAACTGCCATGAATTCTGAAAAAATGATTGCAACTTTAGAAAAATCTTTAGCTGGAGCAAAAAAATCTGGCAATGACTCAATGGTAGAAATTTTGACAAAGAAAATAGAAGCTGGAGTTAATGTTCCAGAAGTTGCAGCAAAAGCTGTTACTGATATTGATATTGCAAAAGCTTATATTGACACCATAGTTACTGCAAGACCAGTCGCTAATTTCTTTGGAGGCGATATTATGGAGCCGGTGTTTAATTGGTTATATTATACGGTAGATTGGAATGTAAATAACTTTGGAAACATTTTTGCTAAAGGAATGTATTCTTGTTTAATGATTTGGGGACTAGTGGCTTTTATTTGTTATTTCATTTTGAGCAAAACTCAAGCAGGTAACTGGATTTACTCAACTGGTGGAAATCTTAATGCTGCAAAGGCTAATGGTGTACCAACAAACAAAGTTAAGATTGCATTATTTGTTAATACTGCATTCTGTGCAACTATGTTTGCTGCATGTCAAGTATTTGAAGTGAATACTGCAGATACGGCTAAAGGTAACTTGAAAGAATTAGAGGCAATTGCTGCAGCAGTTATAGGTGGTGTTGTGCTAACAGGGGGTTTTGGAACAATAGGAGGAATAATCCTAGGTACAATTATTTTCGGAATAGCAAAAGAAGCCTTCTTTTATATTCCTGGAATTGACGGATCATTCTATAGAGTGTTCCTTGGAGCAGTTCTTGTTACTGCTGCCTTTACAAATGAAAATATTAGGAAACGAATTATGGGAAATATATAATGGATAAAAAACCATTAATTGAAATAAAGAATTTAGTAAAAAAATTTGGATCATTTACTGCTTTAAATGGCGTTTCATTAGATGTTTATCCAGGTGAAGTTCATGCGCTTTTAGGTGACAATGGAGCTGGAAAATCAACTTTAATCAAAGTGTTATCTGGAGTTCATCCTATGACAAGTGGAGAGATAAAAGTTGATGGAGAAATTGTTAATTTTACTTCACCACGTCAAGCATCAGATGCAGGTATTGGTACTGTTTATCAAGATTTAGCACTCAATGCTTTAACTTCAGTAACACGAAACTTTTTTCTTGGACGTGAAATAAAAAAAGGACCTGGCCCGTTTGGTTTATTACAAATGGATGAAATGGATAGAATTACAACAGAAGAAATGTCTAAAATTGGAATTAACATTGCAAACCCCAATCAACCAGTTGGAACAATGTCAGGTGGACAAAGACAAACTTTAGCTATTGCCAGAGCAATTTACTTTGGTGCAAAGATATTAATATTAGATGAACCTACATCAGCATTAGGTCAAAAGCAGCAAATGGAAGTTTTAAAAACAATAAAAAAAGTTCAAAATTTTGGAAATATTGCAATTATACTTATTACACACAATGAAATTCATGCACGTCTCATAGCTGATCGATTTACTTTTTTAAGTTTGGGAGAAGTAATTGGCTCAGGATTGTCTGCAGATCTTGGAAATGAAGAGGTGAAAAGATTGATGGCAGGTGGTGCAAAAATTGGTGATCTTGCTAAAGAATTAGAGTTATAATGAAAGTAAAATATTACGATTTAGAGAATAAAAGAGTATTTATCACAGGTGGAGGATCAGGTATTGGTGCTTCAATTGTTGAACATTTTTGCGAACAAGGATCTGAAGTTTATTTCATAGATATAAATGATGATGAGTCAAAAAAATTAATTGAGAGCATAAAAAATAAAAATTATAGATTACCAACATATATTAAATGTGACCTTCTAAATATCAAAGAACTTCAAAAGACTATAGCTGATATTATTAGTGATAAAGGTCCTATAAATATTTTAATAAATAACGCCGCTAATGATACCAGACATAAAATTGATGACGTAACCGAAGAGTATTGGAATGAAAGAATGAATGTAAATTTAAGACATTTTTTCTTTAGCGTTCAATCTGTTAAAAAATCAATGATAGATAATGGCGGTGGAGTAATTATTAATATGGGATCAACATCTTGGATGATAGGTCAAGGAGGTATGGCCGCTTATACTGCTGCAAAATCTGGAGTGGTAGGATTAACTAGATCTTTTGCAAGAGACTTAGGTGAATTTAATATTAGAGTTAATTCAGTTGTACCTGGATGGGTGATGACACAAAGACAAATTGATCTGTGGTTAAATGAAGAGTCTGAAAAGGAATTGATGAAGAGACAGTGTTTAAAAGAAAAATTAATGCCAAAAGAACTTGCTCAAACAGTATTGTTTTTTTCGTCAGAACAATCATCTGGATGCACAAATCAATCTTATGTAGTTGATAAAGGCTGGTTGTAATAGGCTTTGTGAAAGTACAAAGCTCAACGATACAAAATAAGTATTTAAGAATTAAATCAATTAATATAGGCGCGTGTTTGTATGAAGTTTATGACAAGCAAAAGAAAATAAATTTAATTCTAAATCTAGGATCTACAAAAAATTATGCTAGTAAAAATTTCTACGTAGGTGCTACTTGTGGTCGGTATGCAGGAAGAATATCGAACTCAAAATTTAATATTAAAAACAAAATTTACAAACTTAATGGCAATGAGGGAAAAAATACTCTACATGGAGGAAAAAAAGGTTTTGATAGGCTAGAGTGGAAAATACAGAGTCATTCAAAAACAAAAATTAACTATCAATTATTATCAAAAGATCTAGATCAAGGTTTTCCAGGAGATTTGAATGCAGAGTGTATTTTTGAAATTAAGAACAAAAGTTTTTTTATCAAATATCAATATAAATCAAATAAGCTAACTCATGTTAATTTAACAAACCATAGTTATTGGAATTTGAATAAAAATAAAAAAAAAACAATTTTTAATCATGATTTAAAAATTAACTCTGAAAAATATCTTGAAGTAACTAATAAATTAATCCCAACTGGAAAAATTAAAAAGGTTAAAAACACTATTAATGATTTTAATATATTTCAAAATATTGGAAAAAAAATAGATATCAAAAAAAACAAAACTATAAACAGAGTATCAAATACAATAAATCAACTAGGATTTGACTTGACATATTGTGTTAAAAAAAATTCAAATAATTATTTAGCCTCACTAAAAAATAAAAAAACAAATATCCAACTGGACTTTTATTCAAATCTTCCAGGGGTACAGCTATATACTAGTCAAGGTTTAAGATATAAAAATAAACTCGCTCCTTATCAGGGTGTTTGTTTGGAAACTCAACAGTATCCAGATGCTCCTAACAATAAAAATTTTCCAAGCACTTTAATTAAAGCAAATAAACTTTATAAGTACTTTACAAAAATAAATATTTCATAAAATGAGTAAAAAAATTAATATTTCAATTGTAGGCACTGGATTGATGGGCCTTCAGCACATCAAAGCTATCTCAAAATCAAAAAAAGCTAATCTTCATTCTATAGTAGATATAAGTAATAACGCTAAAAATTTATCAAAAAGATATAACATCCCATTGTATTCAAGTGTAAATGAACTTTTAAACTCAAAAAACCTAAACGCAGTAATTGTTGCTACACCAAATCAATTACACGAAAAGCATACAGTTAGTTTTTTAAAAAACAAAATACCAGTTTTACTGGAAAAACCTATTTCAGATAACATTCATTCAGCAAAAAAAATTATTAGCAGTGCGAATAAAAATAAAACCCCTTTATTAATTGGATATCATAGAAGACATAACTCGATAGTATCAAAAGTAAAAGAACTTATTGATAAAGGTAAATTAGGTAAGATTGTATCAGCAAATGTACTGTGTTGGCTTTTTAAGCATAAAGAGTACTACAATGAAAAATGGAGAGTAAGCAAAGGAGGAGGTCCTTTAGGAATTAACCTTGTTCATGACATTGATATGATTTGTTATTTACTTGGTTCAATTAAGTATGTTCAAGCTTTTACAACTAACAAGACAAGAAAATTTAGAGTAGAGGATACCGCAACAATTAGTTTAGTTTTTAATTCTGGTGCTCTTTGTACATTAAATTTATCAGATACTATCGTTGCACCGTGGAGTTATGAGTTAACAGCTGGAGAAAATCCTGCTTATCCTATAACTAATCAATCTGCATATATGATTGGTGGCACTAAAGGTTCACTACAATTTCCAAATTTGAAATATTGGTTCTATAAAAATGAACGAAGTTGGTGGAATAAAATTTTAGTTAATGAAGATAAAAACAAAAAAGATGATAACACTTTAGTAAATCAAATTGATCATTTTGCAGATGTGGTTTTCAAAAAAGTTAAACCAAAGGTAAATGGAAATGATGGTTTGATTTCACTTAAGATTTTTGCAGCAATAACAAAAAGTGCTAAATCAGGTAAAAAAGTTAAACTTTAATTTTCTTTTTTTTTCCTTCTGTACGAATAAATAATATTCCAAAAATAATTATTCCAATTACTCCATAAATTTTGTTAATATCAATTGGAACTCCAAATATTATAAAATTAATTACTGTTGACCATACTAACTGAGAATATTGAAAATTAGTTACAAAAGATAAATTAGATAACTGAATAGCATATATCAGCATAAAGTGACTTATAAAACCTGCCAATCCCAATAAAATTAAAAGTAACCAATAGCTATTTTTTTCAAGAGGTGTCCAATTTAATGATACATAAATTGTGAAAATAATGGCTCCCATAATAGCTGTATAAAAAATTGATGCAAAAGGATCATTGTTTCCAGAAATTAATTTAGTAAAAAATTGATAAAGAGCCCAACACATTGGTGGCACTAGAGGAAAAATTAATTCAGGACTTAAAACTTTCATGCTTGGACCAAGTGAGAATATGATACATCCGAAGCTCATAACCATTAACAATAACCCCTTTAAGGTTAAAACATCTTTTAAAAAAATTGCTGACAACATTGCAACAATTAATGGTGCAGAAAAAAATACAACATAAATATCAACTAAATCAAATCTTTGTAGAGAATTGAACATAAAAAAAGTAGCTGTAACCATTAACACAGACCTTAATATCTGAATTTTAAAATTTTTTGTTAGATTAATTTTTGGTCTAAAAATAAAAAAATAAATTACCAAAGCTATAAAGTGAAAAAAAAATCTTCCCCAAACAGCTTGAGTAATTGGCATAACTCCTCCTAGATATTTTGCCAAAGAATCCATACACACAAACAAAAAAAATCCTGTTCCTGATAATAAAATTATCTTAACTAGAGGTGGTTTTTTGATATTTGTCATGCTGTTAAAGTGAGTAAATA
>CACJRE010000014.1 GCA_902595745.1 uncultured Pelagibacteraceae bacterium | reverse complement strand
TTTCAAATGCTTTTTTTGCAACTTCAACTGCTTGATCTAAGTCTGATTTAGAAGCAAGTCTTACTTCTGATTCCTGTTCTCCTGTTGCAGGATTATAAACTTTACCTTTTTTATCTGATGATCCGGGGATAATTTTTCCCCCAACAAAATGCTCTATTAACTTCATGAATACGGTCTTTTAAATCAAAAAAGCTTGTTAGTCTATTTAAACATTAGCTGTAGCAATCATTTTTTTTAATTGAGCAATTGCTTTTGCTGGATTTAAGCCTTTTGGACAAGCATTAGTACAGTTTAGGATGGTATGACATCTATAAAGTTTTAGTTCATCTGCAACTTTTTTTAATCTTGCTTCTCTTTCCTCATCTCTGCTGTCAATAATCCATCTATAAGCTTGAAGAAGAACTGCAGGACCTAAATATTTATCTCCATTCCACCAATAGCTTGGACAAGAGGTTGAACAACATGCACACATAATACATTCATAAGCACCATCAAGTTTAGCTCTCTCTTCTTTTGATTGTGTTATTTCAGTTGTTTCTTTTTTTGAATTATTTTTTAACCAAGGTTCAATCGATTGATATTGTTTGTAAAGTCCATCTAAATCACCAATTAAATCTCTTTTGACTTTTAAATGCGGCAAAGGATAAATATCTATATCACCATCAATTTCAGAATGAGATGTAGTGCATGCAAGACCATTTTTACCACCCATATTCATAGCACAAGATCCGCAAACTCCATGTGCACATGATCTACGGTAAGCTAATGTTGGATCAATTTCATTCTTAATTTTATTTAGAATATCTAAAACTTTTGAAGGACAATTATCCATATCCACTTCATAAGTATCTAGCCTAGGATTCTCCTCTGTAGAAGGATCCCATCTATAGACATTTACTTTTCTGATATTTTTTGAACCAGTTTTATCTTGATAGTATTTACCTTTAACAACCTCAGAATTTTTAGGTAAACTTATTTGAACCATCAGTAAACTCTTTCTTGAGGTGGAAAATATTGCACTTCGTTAGTTAAAGTAGATTTATGGACCTCTCTATAACTTATTTTTGTATTCTTACCATCGCACCAAGCTAGTGTATGTTGCATAAATTTTTCATCATCTCTCTTTGGATAATCATCTCTTGCATGCGCTCCTCTGCTTTCTTTTCTGTGATATGCAGAGTCTACTGTTGTTATAGCTTGTCTTATAAGGTTATCGAATTCTAAAGTTTCAACTAAATCAGTATTAAAAATTAAAGATCTATCTTTGACTGAAATTGAGTCCATTCCATCATATGTTTTTCTGATATCATCAACACCTTCTTTGAGATTTTTTTCAGTTCTAAAAACAGCACATTTAGATTGCATAGTTTTTTGCATAGCAAGTCTTAGATCTGCTGTACTGTTTTCTCCATTTGCATTTCTAAGTTTGTCAAACCTATCCAAGCATTTTTGAGTTTCGGTTTCTCCAATCTCCTCATGAGGTGTTCCTGGCTTAACTAATTCAGCAGCCCTTTTTGCAGCAGCTCTTCCAAAAACAACTAAATCAATTAAAGAATTTGATCCTAATCTGTTTGCTCCATGAACAGAAACGCATGCTGCCTCTCCAATTGCCATCAATCCAGGTACAGTTTTTTCAGAACCATTTACTGTCAAAACCTCTCCTTTATAATTGGTTGGAATACCTCCCATATTATAATGAACAGTAGGTACAACTGGAATTGGTTCTTTAGTAACATCAACATTTGCAAATAATCTTGCAGCGTCAGTAATTCCTGGCAGTCTACTTTCAATGATATCTTTATCCAAGTGGCTTAAATTTAGATGAACATGGTCTTGCTCTTTTCCAACTCCTCTTCCTTCATTAATCTCAATTGACATCGATCTACTAACTACATCTCTTGATGCTAGATCTTTTGCATTAGGCGCATATCTTTCCATAAATCTTTCACCTTTTGAATTGGTAAGATAACCACCCTCACCTCTAGCGCCTTCAGTTATTAAAGTTCCGTGACCATATATTCCTGTTGGATGGAATTGGACAAATTCCATATCTTGTAAAGGTAAACCAGCTCTTAAAACCATTGCATTTCCATCGCCAGTGCATGTATGAGCTGATGTTGCCGAATAATATACTTTTCCATAACCACCTGTTGCAATAATTACTGTATGCGCTCTGAATCTATGAATTGTTCCATCATTTAAATTCCACGCAATCAATCCTTTGCATTCACCATTTTTCATCAATAAATCTAAAGCAAAATATTCTATAAAAAACTCTGTATTGTGTTTTAGAGCCTGTCCATAAAGAGTATGTAATATTGCGTGACCTGTTCTATCTGCTGCTGCACAAGTTCTTTGAACTATCCCATTACCATAATTTTTAGTCATTCCACCAAAAGGTCTTTGATAAATTTTCCCTTCTTCAGTCCTACTAAAAGGTACACCATATTTTTCTAATTCAATTACTGCTTTTGGGGCTTCTTTACATAAATACTCAATACTATCTTGGTCACCTAACCAATCGGCACCTTTAACAGTATCATACATGTGCCATCTCCAATCATCTTCACCCATATTTCCTAAAGCAGCTGAAATACCACCTTGGGCAGCAGAAGTATGACTTCTTGTTGGAAAAACTTTTGAAATACATGCTGTTTTTAAACCAGCTTCACTTAAACCTACAGCAGCTCTTAAACCAGATCCGCCTGCTCCAAGAACAACAACATCATATTCATGATCAATAATTTTATACGAACTCATTAATTTAGGTTAAATAAAAAAATAATTGTTAATAATGGTATGATTATAGCAGAAATAAATAATAGTCTGTTTGCGACATATTTGATTTTATCGTCTGTTATATAATCCTCAAAAAACCTCGCTAATAGTTAGTGAAGAAAAAAAATAAGCAAAAATAATAAATAAACTAAACAAAAATTTAGAGAATGCATCAGTAAAAAATTTTAGAACCTCAAAGTAACCATCGCTATAAATTGATACAAAATTAATAATAAACCATAACATTAATGGTAACAAAATTACTGAAGAGATTTTTAGAAATACCCATTTTTTTGTAGCTAAATTCATACTAAATAAAATTTTTACCCATTAAATAAATCAAAATTGTTAATAAAAAAGATCCAAAGATAACCATAAGACCTGTGATTCGAGTTGTTTGTAATTCAAAACCGTAACCCATATCCATTAACAGATGTCTAATTTCGCTCAACATTTGAAAACTAAAAGACCACACCAAACCTATTGCAAAAAATTTTCCTAATACTGAATTTAAAAATTGATTTATAAAATTATAGTTTGCATCACCTAAAACTAATAATGATACCCAAATACAGATCAATGTTATTCCAGCAATATTGATAACTCCTGTTATACGGTGTGAGATAGATACTAAAGATGAAATATGCCATCTATAAATTTGTATATGTGGAGATAAAGGTCTTTTATTTTCCATAGAAATTATTTTTAATCAATGTTTCTGCAATCTCAACTGCATTTAATGCTGCTCCTCGTAAAAGATTATCTGACACAATCCACATATTTAAACCATTGGTTACAGTTTTATCTTCTCTAATTCTTGAAATAAACGTTTCATCTTTTCCTTCAGCTTCTAAAGGAGTTAAATAACCTCCGTCTGTTCTTTCATCAATTACCTTACAGCCTTCAAAATTATCTAGCGCCTCTCTTACTTTTTCTAAAGTAAATGATTTTTCAAATTCTATGTTAACTGATTCTGAATGAGAAACTAATACTGGCAATCTTACACACGTAGCAGTTAAGTCTATATCATTATCTAGAATCTTTTTTGTTTCATTTGTCATTTTAAGCTCTTCTTTAGTATAGCCATCCTCCGCAAACACATCTATGTGGGGAATAGCATTGAATGCAATTTGTTTTGTAAAATTTTTAGACACAACTTTATTTTTTTGTAGAACTTGTTTTGTTTGTTCTATTAATTCATCCATTGGAGCCTTGCCTCCGCCTGAAACTGATTGATATGTTGAAACAACTATTCTTTTAATTTTATACAAATCGTGCAACGGCTTCAAAGCTATAACAAGTTGAGCTGTTGAACAATTTGGATTTGCAATTATATTTTTTTTTATATTATTTAGATGATCCGAATTTACTTGAGGTACTATTAAAGGAACATCAGGATCCATTCTATAAAAACTTGAATTATCAATTACTAAAGAATGTTTAGCAGCGATTTCAGCAAAATTTTCGGAAATTTTTCCACCAGCTGCAAAGAAAGTAATTTTTACTTTTGAAAAGTCAAAAGTTTCAAGATCAACTACCTCATGCTCATTTCCATTAAAATTAATTTTAGATCCAGCACTTCTAGATGATGCTAGTAAATATAAATTATCTATAGCCAGTTCTTTCTTTTCCAGAACTTCTAAAATTTTTCTGCCAACATTTCCTGTGGCTCCAACGATCGCTATATTCATGATTTTGTTGAAGTTTATACTAAATGAAAGGCAAATCGCAAACGATTCCAGTGCAAATATCACTGTTTATCTCAGCTTTTACACTTTGAGATACATTCCAATAAGGTTTTTTGATCATTGCTATTCCTATAACTTTTCCAAAATGTGGGGAATAACAAGCTGATCTCAATTCTCCAATAATATTATTGTCTTTATCTTTCAAATCTAATGATCCTGATAAGTTAATTTCTTTAATATCTAATTTAACACCCATTAGTTTTTTTTTAATTCCATCCAGCTTAACTTTTTTAAGTTTTTCTTTTCCAAGAAAATTAATTTCACTATCTAATGAAACATATTGATCAAAACCACACTCTAAAGGATTGTCATTATTATCAAAATCATTTCCATACGAAAGCAACCCACTTTCAATCCTTTCAATTAAATTTGGACAACCTGGCTTTACGTTAAATTCTTTTCCTACTTCAAACAAGTAGTCATACAATTTTTGTCCTGATCGTGTGTTTTGAACATAAATTTCATATCCTCCTTGTTTAGACCATCCAGATCTAGCAATTAGATGATCAACTCCCTCAAAGTTAAAATAACTAAAACCAAAAAATTTTAATTCTTTGATTATTTTTCCAAATACTTTTTCCATTAAATCAAAAGATTTTGGACCTTGTACTGCAATGATATCAACAACTGGTTCAGTAATTTTGACATCAAATTTATATCCAGAGGCTAAACCTTTTGCAAAAAAAATCACATCTGAGTCAGCAATTGATATCCACCATTTATCTTCTGCTAATTTTAAAATTACAGGATCATTTACCAAATTTCCTGCATCATCTATGATTGGGCAATAATAACATCTACCAATTTTAGATTTTGATAAATCTCTGCAAGTCATTAATTGAACAAGTTTTGCAGAATCTTTTCCTTGAATTTCGACTTGTCGTTCAGCTGCAACGTCCCAAACTTGAACATCTTTTTTTAAATGTTCATAAGAGTCCTCAATGGACCCAAATGCAGCCGGTAAAAGCATATGATTATAAACTGTGTAAGCAGTTACACCCTGATTTTCTATTCTAGAAGTATAAGGTGTGCTTCTCAATCTTCTAGACTTTGCTATAGAAAAATTTTTCATTTTTGTAAAAATTCCAGGACTTTCTCTCTCATTTCAAAAGCTTTTTCAATCATAATCATATGACCACAGCCATCAATTATATGTGTAGTTGAATTATCAACCAAGTTAGCAAATTTTTTTCCAACTTCAATATTTACCATTTTGTCTAAAGCGCCAAAGACAAACATTGTTGGACAATCAATTGTTTTTAAAGCGTTTGAACCATTTGAGTAATTATTGCAAGCAACAAGATCTACTCCTAATATTTCGCTTATGTCTCTAGGAGATTGAATAATTCTTTTTATGGGATTTCCACCTATAAATTTTTTTGACCCTTCATAACCCCACTTCATCATTAATTTAACAGCATCAGTGTCTCCATTCTCTGCTAAATCTATTAAATCCTGATTTACAGGCATTTCATAAGATCCACCCAGAAAAACTAACTTTTTTAATCTATTCTTGTACTTATTGGAGTATTCAAGCATCTCCAAACATCCTTGGGAGTGACCGACCAAAATAACCTTCTCTAATTTTAATTTAATAAATACTTTTTCTAACCAATCGGCAATCTCTTCAATTGTTTTAAGACAAGGTCCCTCTGAATTTCCATGTCCAGGAATGTCAATTGATAATACATTATAATTTTGATTTGAAAAAAATTGCTCAACTAAAGACCAAACAATATGTGAAAGACCACTACCATGAAGAAAAATAATAGTTTCTTTTTTATGATCTAATTCTCGGCCCGCGTCTGATGCGTAAACACTTTTATTTTCTATCTCAAATATCAAATAAATTCCTAAAACTGTTTTCTTAATTCAAATTTCTGAATTTTTCCTGTTGATGTTTTTGGCAACTCACAGAAAATAACTTTTTTAGGTACTTTAAAACCAGCTAGAGTCTCTTTACAAAAATCAATTAATTCTTTTTCTGTAACTGGTTTATCTTGAACCATTTCTATAAAAGCACAAGGAACCTCTCCCCATTTTTCATCAGGTTTTGCTACTACTGCTGCAATAGAAACTGAAGGATGTTTTGCAAGTGTATTTTCAATTTCAATAGATGAAATATTTTCACCTCCAGAAATAATAATATCTTTAGATCTATCCTGTATCTTAACGTATCCATCTGGGTGCATAACTGCTAAATCACCAGTGTGAAACCAGCCACCAGCCATTGCTTTATCGGTTGCAGCTTTATCTTTGAAATATCCTTTCATTACTACATTTCCTCTAATCATAATTTCACCAATAGTTTTTCCATCATGAGGAACTTCCTTCATTGTTTCTGGATCCATGATCGTAACTCCTTCGGTATTAGGATACCTGACACCTTGTCTTGCTTTAATTTCATTTTGTTTGTCTTCATCAAAATCATTCCATTCATCATTCCACGCACATTGAGTGACATGACCATATGTTTCAGTTAATCCATAAACATGCATAACTTCAAAACCAAGATCTTTCATTTTCTTGAAAATTATACTTGGTGGTGGGGCTCCTGCAGTTAGCACATAAACTTTATTTTTAAGTTTTTTTCGGTCAGCCTCTGGTGCTCCTGTAATCATATTAAGTATAATTGGTGCACCACCAAAATGGGTTACATTATATTTGTCTATTAGTTCAAAGATTTTTTTTACATCTATATTCCTTAGGCATATAGTTCTGCCATTTAACATCGGCACAGTCCAAGGATAACACCAGCCATTACAATGAAACATTGGGACGATTGTTAAAAAATTTAACCTATTTGGCATATTCCAGGCAACTGTACTTCCAGTAGACATCAAGTATGCACCTCTATGATGGTAAACAACTCCTTTAGGATTTCCTGTTGTCCCAGAGGTATAGCTTAAAGATATAGCTTGCCATTCATCTTTTGGCATTTTCCAGTCATAATCTTCATCACCTGTATTTAAAAAATCTTCGTACTCTATATCCCCAATTTTTTCTAACTTCGACTGGTCTGCATGTTTATCATTTATGTCAATAATGGTGATTTTTTTATTTATCTTTTCTAAAGCTTTTTTGACTTCTGTATGTAACTGTCTATCAACGACTAACACTTTAGCTTCACTGTGATCCAAAATATAAGCAATAGTATTTGCATCTAGTCTAACATTGATAGTATTTAATACTCCACCTGTCATTGGAACTGAATAGTGTGCTTCAAAAATTTCAGGGGTGTTAAATGCTAAAAATGAAACTGTATCTCCTTTGCTAATTCCAATTTTAGATAGTGCACTCGCAAATTTTACAGCTCTTTTATAAACTTCTGTCCATGTATACTTTCTATCCTCGTAAACAATTGCCTCATAATTTGGATAAACATCTTTTGCCCTTTGTAAAAATGTTAGTGGAGTAAGAGGGATATGATTGGCTTTATTTTTATCTAAGTTTGTATCGTAACTACTCATGATTAATTAAATTTAAAATTCATTATATTTGAACTTCCTGATATTGCAGATTTGTAGTGAAGCTCTGCTCTTGGTAAAACTTTATCAAAATAAAATTTTGCTGTATTTATTTTATCTTCATAAAATTCTTTGTTAGACTCATAATCATTAAAGCTTACTTCTAAAACTTTTATCCAAGAATATGCTATTGAAACATAACCTAGTGTTTTTAAATAATCATTCGCAGCAGCACTGACATCATCTTTTTCAATTTTATTTTTATCTTCAATCCAACCTGAAAATTTATATAAAATATCTAAGTAATAATCTAATTCCTTAGAATAAGACTTCACTTTTTCATTTTTGCTATCACATTCATCTTTAACCATATCTAAAAATTTTTTAATAATATTTCCATTTTTATTAACAAGTTTTCTAAAAACTAAATCAGCTGCCTGAACTGAGTTTGTTCCTTCATAAATCGGGGTAATTCTATTATCTCTATATAATTGTTCAATTCCTTGATCTTTTGTATATCCATAACCTCCATGAATTTGCATGGCATCATTAGTTATTTCCATTGCCAAATCAGTAAATAAAGATTTTACGACAGGTGTCATCAATGAAACATAATCAGAGGCTTCTTGTTTAATTTTTTCATCTGGGTGGTAAAGACTTACTTCTGTTTGTTGTGACAGCCAAAAACAAAGTGCCCTTTCTCCTTCAATAATAGATTTCATGTTTAATAAAGATTTTCTTATATCTGCATGTTCAATGATAAAATCTGCACCATTTGTAGATTTTGTATTATTGGTTTTTCCCTGTTTTCTCTCCTTGGCGTAGGCCAAAGAATTTTGGTATGCAATTTCTGAAATACCCAAGCCTTGAATTCCAACAACAATTCTTTCTAAATTCATCATAGTAAACATTGCGTTCAAACCTTTGTCTTTCGATCCAATCATATAACCTGTTGCTTCATCAAAATTTAAAACACATGTAGCAGAACCTTTAATACCCATTTTACTTTCAATTGATCCTGTTGATATTCCATTTCTTTGTCCCACTGATCCATCTTCATTTACAATAAATTTTGGAACTAAGAATAAACTTATACCTTTTGTTCCTGCTGGTGAGTCTGTTGATCTAGCTAAAACTAGATGAATAATATTTTCAGTTAAATCATGATCTCCTGATGTAATAAATATTTTTTGCCCACTTATTTTATAAGTATCATCAGATTGTTTTGTAGCTTTTGTTTTTAATAATCCTAAATCTGTTCCACAAACTGGCTCGGTCAAACACATTGTGCCGCTCCATTTTCCTTCAACTATCTTAGGCAAATATTTTTCTTTTATCTCTTCAGGAGCATGATGATTAATGCAATTGTATGCACCAATACTTAGCTCACTGTATAATTTAAAAGATAAGCTTGCTGACGAAAGCATTTCATCAAAGAATGCACTAACTGTTTTAGGCATACCCTGACCACCATACTTTGGATCACACGATAGTGACGTCCAGCCATCTTCGATATACTTTTGGTAAGCTTCTTTATATCCTGGAGGCGTTCTAACCACACCATTTTCTAGAATTGCAGGATTTTCATCTCCTATTTTTGCTAGAGGTAAAATTAAATTTTGATTTATTTTAGCTGCTTCATCTAAAATATCTTTAACCAAATCTGTACTGACTTCATCATATTTTTTTAATTCATTATAATTTTTATTATCTCTTAACTTTTCAAAGAGAAATAACATGTCTTCTACTGGTGCAGTGTAACTTGGCATATTTAAAGCTTAGAATAATTCTAAGATTATTGCAATTTTGAAATTATCGCATCACCCATTTCAGATGTTGAAGTTTCTTTCATTCCATCTGATAAGATATCTTTTGTTCTAAGACCATCATTTAAAACCTCTTGAACTGCTTTTTCTAAAGCATCGGCTTCATTATCTAGATCTAATGAATATCTTAATGCCATTGCAAAACTTAATATAGAAGCAATTGGGTTAGCTATTCCTTTGCCGGCAATATCTGGTGCTGAACCATGAATAGGTTCATACATAGCTCTCATTTCACCATCTTTATTTTTTGCTCCCAATGATGCAGATGGCAAAAGCCCCAAAGAGCCTGTTAACATTGAAGCTTGATCTGAAAGCATATCACCAAAAAGGTTATCGGTTACAATTACATCAAATTGTTTTGGATTTCTCAAAAGTTGCATTGCACAATTATCAGCAAGCATATGGCTTAATTCTACATCTTTATATTCTTTATCATGAAGCTCTTGAACCTCTTCTTTCCATAGTTGTCCTGCTTCCATTACGTTTGATTTTTCACATGAAGTTACTTTATTTGATCTTTTTTTAGCCAAATCAAAAGCAACTCTTGCTACTCTAGTAATTTCGCTAGTTGTGTATGTATGAGTATTAATTCCTTTTCTTTCACCATTATCTATTGGCTTAATACCTCTTGGTTCACCAAAATATATTCCACCTGTCAATTCTCTTACTATCATAATATCTAAACCTGAAACAATTTCTGGTTTGAGCGTTGACGCATCTACTAGTTGTTCGAAACATATAGCTGGTCTCAAATTTGCAAATAATTTTAACTCTTTCCTAAGTTTTAATAGTGCTCTTTCAGGCTTTTTTGAAAATTCTAAATTATCCCATTTAGGACCTCCAACGGCACCAAGCATAACTACTTCACTTTCTAAAGCTTTGTAAAATACCTCGTCAGTTATAGGTGTTCCATGTTTGTCATAAGAACAACCTCCAGCAAGATCTTCGTCTATTTCAAAATCCAATGATTTGTTTTCATTAAACCAATTAATAATTTTTTTTACTTCAGCAATAACTTCTGGGCCTATGCCATCACCAGGTAATAAAAGTATTTTTCTTTTTTTTACTTTAATCATTAAAAATCCAAGGTTTTTTATTTTTTAAATCTGTTTCAAAACTTTCAATTTTTTCTGATTTTTTCAAAGATAATGCGATATCATCTAGTCCCTCTAGCAAACATTTCTTCTTAAATGGATCTACATCAAACTTAATCTCATTATTTCCATAGACTATTTTTTCATCATTTAAATCAACTGAAATCTCTTCTTTTCTGTTTGCATATTCTGACAATTCTTTAATTTTTTCTTCTTCTAAAATTATAGGTAAAATTCCATTCTTAAAGCAATTACTATAAAATATATCCGCGTAACTTGAGCTAATTACACATGTGATACCAAAATCTAATAATGCCCAAGGTGCATGCTCTCTAGAAGAGCCACATCCAAAATTTTTACCAGCAATTAAAATTTTAGAACTATCATAAGGGTTTTGATTTAAAACAAAGTCATTAATTTCTTTGCCTTGATCATCATATCTCATTTCAAAAAATAAGTTTTTTCCTAGTCCAGTTCTTTTAATTGTCTTTAAAAATTGTTTAGGGATTATCATATCTGTATCAATATTTACTATAGGTAAATATGCAGGTATGCTTTTTAGTGTATTAAATTTTTGCATTAGTTTTGATACTTCCTTACATCATCTAAACTTCCAGATATTGCTGCTGCTGCTGCCATACCAGGGCTAACTAAATGAGTTCTTCCTCCTCTTCCTTGTCTTCCTTCAAAATTTCTATTTGAAGTAGAGGCACATCTTTCTTCGGGTTTTAATTTATCTGCGTTCATAGCTAAACACATTGAACAACCTGGTTCTCTCCATTCAAAGCCAGAGTTAACAAATATTTTATCTAAACCTTCTTGTTCAGCTTGCTCTTTTACCAAACCTGAACCGGGAACAACCATTGCATTTACATGTGATGATATTTTTTTATCTTTTAAGATTTTAGCTGCTTCTCTTAAATCCTCTATTCTACCATTTGTACAACTTCCAATAAATACTTTATCTATTTTTATATCTTTAGCTGCCATGTCTGGTTTTAGACCCATGTATTTTAAGGCTCTTTCAATAGAGTTCTTTTTATCCTCATCGGTCTCACTTTGAGGATTTGGAACTTTATCATCTATAGTAATTACGTCTTGAGGAGAAGTTCCCCAAGTAATCATTGGTAAAATTTCGTCTGCATTTAAATTAAGTTCTTGATCAAAACTTGCGTCAGAATCTGTCTTAAGTGTGTTCCAGTAATTTAGAGCTTTTTCCCAATTATCTCCTTTTGGGGACATTGGTTTTCCTTTCAGATAATTAAATATTTTTTCATCTGGTGCTATTAATCCTGCTCTTGCTCCACCTTCTATTGTCATATTGCAAATAGTCATTCTTTGCTCAACACTTAATGATCTAATTAAATCTCCAGCATATTCTATTACTGAGCCTGTTCCACCTGCTGTTCCAATTTTTCCAATAATCTGAAGTATTACATCTTTAGATGTTACACCTAAAGGTAATTGACCATTAACATTGATTCTAAAATTTTTTGCTTTTTTTTGAACTAGTGTTTGAGTAGCTAAGACATGTTCAACTTCAGATGTTCCAATACCAAATGCCAATGAGCCAAAAGCACCGTGTGTTGCTGTATGACTATCTCCACAAACTATTACTGTTCCAGGTTGAGTAAAGCCTTGCTCAGGCCCAATTATATGAACTATGCCTTGTCGTTTATCGTCCATCCCAAATAGTTGAACTCCAAATTCTTTACAGTTAGCCTCTAAAGTATCAACCTGAATTTTTGACTGTGCATCAGAGATGCCTTTTGTTCTATCAGTTGTGGGCACATTATGATCAGCAACAGCTAAAGTTAAGTTAGGGTGTCTAACTTTTCTATTTGAATTTCTTAAACCTTCAAAAGCTTGCGGGCTTGTTACTTCGTGAACTAAATGTCTATCAACAAATAATAATGCTGTTCCATCATCTTGCTGGTCAACCAAGTGATCGTTCCAAATTTTATCGTAAAGAGTAGTGGACATTGAAAAAAAAATTATTTTTTTTCTGAAGAGCTTTCTGATTTTGGTTCCTCTGTGGAAGTCTCTGCTGCTGAAGCTTCTTCTTTAGGTGCCTTGGCTGCTGGAGCTGCTTCTGCTACTGGAGCTTGTTCTTTAGAAGCCTCTGCTGCTGGCACAACATTCTCTTCTGTTACAGTTTCAGGTTTTACATCAACATCAATCCCTATTTTCTTTCTTATTTTTTCTGCAATTCTTGCTGATTTACCAGTTCTATCTCTTAAGTAGTAAAGTTTGGCTCTTCTTACTTTACCTGATCTAATTACTTTAATTGAGTCTATTAGTGTTCCGTATAACGGGAAAGTTCTTTCCACGCCCTCTCCGAAAGAAATTTTTCTTACTGTAAAAGAAGAATTTAAATCTCTGCTTTTTTTAGCAATACAAACACCTTCAAAATATTGAATTCTCTCTTTTTTACCTTCAGTAATTCTAACACCAACTTTAACTACATCACCTGGATAAAAATCTGGAATTTTTTTCTCTGCAAGTATTTGCTTAACATTATGTTGGTTTATTTCTTCAATTGTTTTCATATCAATATTTATCAAGTTAGTTCTTCTTATATTTTTGCCATAAATCTGGTCTTCGGACGCGTGTTATAGCCTCAGATTGAGATAAACGCCAGTCTTTAATTTTGTTGTGATCACCAGATAATAACACCTCTGGAACGGCTTTTTCCTCCCAAATTTGAGGTTTTGTGTATTGAGGATACTCTAATAACCCATTTTCGAAACTTTCATCTACTCTAGAATTTTCATTTCCAAGAACTCCTGGCAAAAGTCTTAAGATGCTATCAATCACAACAAATGCTGCTGTTTCACCTCCAGATAAAATATAATCTCCAATGCTTAATTCCTCTATATTTCGTGTAGATAATACTCTCTCATCAACTCCTTCAAAATGCCCACAAATGAAAGATACTGATTTCTCATTTGATAATTCTTGAGCATAACTTTGATCAAATCTTTTACCTTTAGGTGATAAATAAATTACTCTCTCGCCTTTAACTATATTTTGGTCTAAAGATTTTGCTAGTACATCTGCTTTTATAAGCATTCCAGATCCTCCACCATAAGGAGTATCATCAACAGTTTTATGTTTATCTTCAGCTGCATCTCTAATGTTTACAATATTTAAGTTCCATAGTTTTTTAGATAAAGCTTTTCCATATAGGCCTTTTGATAAAGGCCCAGGAAAAAATTCTGGATAAAGTGTAAACACTTTAGCTTGCCACATAAATAATCTTTAAATTATTTTTGTTCCTCTTTAGGAGCCTCTGCTGCTGGAGCTGCCTCTGCTGCTGGAGCTGCCTCTGCTGCT
Source organism: uncultured Pelagibacteraceae bacterium (assembly GCA_902595745.1). Taxonomy (GTDB): domain Bacteria; phylum Pseudomonadota; class Alphaproteobacteria; order Pelagibacterales; family Pelagibacteraceae; genus Pelagibacter. The sequence goes on along the minus strand of CACJRE010000014.1, from coordinate 6,887 downwards.
GGAGCTGCTTCTTTAGAAGCCTCTGCTGCTGGAGCTGCTTCTTTAGAAGCTTCTGCTGCTGGAGCTGCTTCACCTTCTTTATTTCTCTCTTTTTTTGGAACTGCCTTTTTAGGATTATTTCCATTTGCAGGCATTGGCATTAATTCATTTTCACCTAAAATTCTTGCAACTCTAGTTGTTGGTTGTGCACCTTGTCCTAGCCAATACTTAATTCTTTCAGCTTCAAGACCGACTCTTTCTTTTTTATCTTTTGGTAAAAGAGGATTAAAAAATCCTACTTTTTCAATAAATCTTCCATCTCTTGCAAATCGACTGTCTGCTACAACAACTTTGTAAACAGGTCTTTTTTTGGTTCCACCTCTTGATAATCTTAGTTTTAACATTCGTTCTCCTTTTTGTTATTTTAATTGATTAAATAGCTCTGGCGGTATTCCTTTATCAGACATACCTTTCAGATTTCCTTTCGACATCTTTTTCATCATTTCAGACATCATTTTAAATTGCTTAAGCAATTTATTGATAGTGGCTGGATCTGTGCCAGAGCCATTAGCAATTCTTTTTTTTCTTGAACCATCAATAAGTTTTGGGTTCTCTCTTTCTTTTTTAGTCATCGACAAAATGATAGCTTCATTTTTAGTAATAATACTTTCATCAATTCCAGCTGAGTCCATTTGAGATTTCATTTTTGAAACACCTGGCATAAAAGACATTATTCCCTCAATACCACCCATTTTTTTCATTTGTCTCAATTGAGTTAAATAATCTTGCATAGAAAATTGTCCCTTTTTTAAATTTTCTTCTGCTTTTTTTATATTCTCCTCACCTAAATCTTGTGCAGCCTTTTCTACAAGAGATACTATGTCTCCCATTCCTAAAATTCTATTTGCTATTCTATCTGGATGGAATACTTCAAGATTTTCAATTTTTTCTCCAATTCCTAAAAATTTAATTGGAACATCTGAAACATATTTCATACTAACAGCTGCACCACCTCTTGCATCACCATCTGCTCTAGTTAAAATTATTCCTGATAGATTAACCGTATTTTTAAATTCTTTTGCAACAGATGCCGCAACTTGTCCTGTTAACGAGTCTGCAACTAAAAATGTCTCCGTAGGATTTATCACACTTTCAATTTGCTTAACTTCACTCATCATTTGTAAATCTATTTGGGTTCTACCAGCAGTATCAAATAAAATTATATCAGCTCCATTTAGATTAGCTGCACTAATTGCTCTTTGACAGATATCAGTTGGTTGTTGACCTTCAATAATAGGTAAAGTTAAGATATTATTCTGTTCTCCAAGTGATCTAAGTTGTTCTTGAGCAGCAGGCCTATAAATATCAAGACTGACCATCATCACTTTTTTCTTCTTATTGGTTTCTAAATATTTGGCTAGTTTTGCAGTTGTTGTTGTTTTTCCTGATCCTTGTAACCCAACAAGCATCATAGGGACTGGTGGCACAGCGCTCAGATTTATCTCATTATTTGATCCACCTAATAAATTAACTAATTCATCATAAACAATTTTTACGACCATATCTCCCGGAGAAGTTGATCTAATAATTTCTTGTCCTAAAACCTTTGGTTTTACATTTTCAATAAAGTCTTTCGCGACCTCTAAGGTAACGTCTGCCTCTAAAAGAGCTTGTGTAATACCTCTTAAACCTTCGTCTACTTGAGCTTCATCAAGTGAAGGAGCTTTTTTTAAAGAAGAAAAAATTTCTTCGAATTTATTTGTTAAATTTTCAAACATATTTATTACGCACAGCAGTAATCGCACTAGTGGGCGAAGCCTCGCTGACTAGTGTCGATCTCTTTGTTTCCAAAGACACCGCAAAGTTAATGTTTTTGCGGAAACGACAACAACCTATAATAGAGGTTCAAAAAGTCAATAAATAAGTTAAATATCTATATATGGATATTAAAGCTTTTAAAATGGATGGTTTAGGCAATGATTTTGTCATTATCGATCAAAGAAGTCAAAATTATAATCTAACTAAAGATCAAATTATTAAAATATGTGATCGTAAATTTATTGGATGTGATCAACTAATACTAATCCAAAAAAGTGATAAAAAAGATGCTGCAGTAGAGTTTTATAATTCAGATGGAAGTATTTCTGGTGCATGTGGTAATGGTACTAGGTGTGTAGCTGATCTTTTATCAAAAGAAAATGATGATAAAGAGATTACACTCTGGACTTCTTCCGGAGTATTAAAGTCACAAATTTTAGGTAGTAATTTAGTAGAAACTGAAATTGGAATTCCAAAAACTAATTGGGATGAAATTCCATTAAATAAAGATTTGAACACAAAAAACTTAAACATAAAAATTGTTAATAAAAATAATATTGAACACTTAGGCGGTACTTCTGTTAATGTTGGAAATCCACATGTCGTTTTTTTTGTAGATAATATTGAAGAATATGATTTAAAAAAGATAGGACCTGAGATAGAAAATCATAATTATTTTCCAGAAAAATGTAATGTCACTCTTGCTAAAGTTATTAATAAAAAATTAATCAAAGTAAAAGTTTGGGAAAGAGGAGCTGGACTTACAAAAGCATGTGGAACAGCTGCATGTGCTACTGCTGTAGCAGCAAATATTCATGGACTAACTGATAAAACAACTGATATTGAATTTTCACTGGGAAAACTATCAATTTCAATTGATGAGAATAATAGTGTTCATATGAAGGGACCAGTCTCAAATATTAAAAATATTGAGATTAATATTTAATGGGAATTTTTGATAAATTTAAAACTGGGTTTAAAAAAAGTGCATCTGCTTTTACGTCTGGTTTAAGAGATATCGTTGTAAAAAAAGAAATAGATGACAAAACATTAGATAGAATTGAAGAATATTTAATTCAATCTGATGTTGGAGTTGTTGCAGCATCAGAGATTAAAGAAATAATTTCAGATCGTAAGATTGATCCGAAAGAAGATATTGCAGATGAAATAAGCAAAATTTTAAAAGAGTATATTGTCTCTTTAATGAAGCCTCTTGAAAATAATTCTTTTTTTCAAAAAAAAGAAAAAATTAATGTAACATTAGTTTCTGGTGTTAATGGAGTTGGAAAAACAACAACCATAGGAAAAATTAGTAAAATATTAAAGGCAAATGGAAATAAAATTATGCTTGCTGCATCAGATACTTTTAGAGCTGCTGCTATTGAACAGTTAGAAAATTGGGCAAACAAAGTAGGTGTCGAGATTACTAAATCTACACAAGGCGCTGATCCCGCTTCTGTTGCATATAAAGCTATAGAAGAATCAATTACAAATAACTTTAATCAAGTTTTAATTGATACGGCAGGAAGATTGCAGAATAAAAAAAACCTAATGGAGGAGTATAAAAAAATTGCAAACGTTACGAAAAAAATAGATCCAGAAGCTCCCCATGATGTAATTTTAGTTTTAGACGCTACTTCAGGTCAAAATGTAATTAATCAAGTTGAAGAATTTAATAAAATTATTCCAATCACTGGTTTAATAATGACAAAATTAGATGGCACAGCAAAAGGGGGGATTCTTTTAGCAGTTGCTAAAAAATATAAACTTCCAATTATAGCTTTAGGGTTAGGAGAAAAAGAAGATGATCTTCAAATTTTTGAAGCACAAAAATTTGCAGATGCTTTTACTCAAATTAGTTAATTAAAGTACTTGATATTAAAGGTTTGTAGAAGCTACACTTATAGTTTTCTTTAAAACTATCATGTCCACAATTTTTAGCTATTGATGAGATGATAAAATCAAATTTTCCATTCTTTGGATAAAGTTCTAATTTTTTTTCATTAATATCAAACTTAAAATTAGCATTTAAACTTTTTACAGCACTTATCATTACTAAAGTTTTGTTATCCTTTAAAAGATAATAAGCAAAATCATCAGGAAAAACTGGAAAATCATATTCTTCCAGAAAATATTTGGCTCTTTTAGGAAACCACTCATAGGAAATTAATGGATACGAAAGTTTTGTCTCATAATCATACATGTAAAGATCTTTAGGAAAATCATTTATGTAATTACTATTTTCTCCTCTCGCTAATATGGCTTTTTCTCGTGTTTTAAAATATAGAGCAAAATTTTTATTATGCGAATTCATCTGATCTATATGGAATAATTTATCAACTAGTAATTTGTTATCTTCAGCTAAAGCAATATTTTTTAAGGATATAAAAATAATAATTATTAAAAATATTTTTTTCACACTTAAAACTTAAAAAGAAAACTTGTGCTATATTTGTTTAGAATGTGGCTTAATTTAAACTTTTTATAAAAGCTTTTAACACAAATAAAAGCTTTTCATCATATTCCATCATATGATCGTCAAATTTTGTAAAATGAGAATACTTGGGTTGATTTGCAATTTCATAAATTTTTTTACCCATCCAGAAAGGAACGATTTGATCAACTTCACCATGCATAACTAAAACAGGTATATTTATATTTTTAATTTTTTTTTGATTGTCATACTTGTCCTTTAACAAAAGAGACACAGGAATATATGGGTAAAAATTTTTTGCAGCTTCTACCATTGATGTAAAAGGTGTCTCTAACACTAATCCAGCATAACCATTGCTTTGTGCTATCTCGGTTGCAACACCTGTCCCAAGTGACTCTCCATAAAGAATTATATCTTTCTCAGCTAAGCCTAAGTTTTTAAGCCATATAATTGCACTATTTGCATCTTTATAAAGTCCCTCTTCAGATGGTTTTCCTTCATTGCCACTAAAACCACGCCAAGCTATTATTAAAAAATTAACATTCATATCTTTAAAATGATTTAATTTATGAATTCTATTTTCAAGTGTTCCTGCATTGCCATGAAAATAAACAATTGTTTTAAATTTATTGAGATCTTTTTTATGGAACCAACCTAATAGATTTAAATTATCTGAAGTTACAATTTTAACTTTTTCTATTTCGACTTCTAATTTGTCACCGGAATAGTTATTTTCAAGAGGATGGTACATTAAGCTTCTTTGAAAAATATATAATATAATTAGTACCGCAGAATAAACTACAATTATCCCAATAATAAATTCCAAATAAAAATTCCTACGTTTAAGTTTCATAGTTTTTTTTAGCTAAATAAACACCAAAGAATACTAAAACTGTACCCAAAAGATGAAAGGACTCAAGTTTTTCATCAAAAAATATAAATCCGTAAATTGCGGCATAAATTGTAAAAATATAAAGTGTAAAACCAGTTAAAGACGCTCCTAAACTTTTTTGAGCCTTTGTATAAAGAGTAAAAGCAATTATTCCAGGAGATATTGCTGCAAATAAAACCCATGAAAAAAATTGTGAACTAAATATAGTTCGTTGGAAGACCACTTCTTCAATAATGTAAAAAGGTAATAAGCTCATTGCTCCAAAAAATGTAACCAATGTAAATCTTTGAAAAATTGGTAATTGAGACTTCCAATAAAAAAGATAAATTGAATACAATGCCCAACCAATAGCAGCAGCCAACATCCACAAATCACCAATTGTAAAGTTTAAACTTAATAATAGATTAATATCTCCTTTAATGATAATTGCAAAAACCCCAACTAAACAAGAAATGAGACCAATAATTTTAATAAAATTAATTTTCTCATTAAAAAAAAATGCTGAAATCATAATAATAAATATAGGAGACGAAGTGTAAATAATTCCCATATTTGTAACAGTTGTTGTTTCACCTGCCAAAAAAGGGAATGCTCCACAAACACCACATCCCATTGCTCCTAAAAAAAAATAATTTTTTGTACTCAATTATAATAACTTTATAATTTTTTTTTAAAGACACATAAGTAAAAGGTAAAAGAAATAAAAAAACAAATGTCCATCTCCAAAAAGCTAAGGATATAGGTGGTACAAATTCAACACCCCCTCTAGCAACGATTAAATTGGAAGCCATGAATAATGGTTGAATAAATAAAAGAGATAAAGCTATTAAATTTTTATTTTGAATAGACAATTGTAAATTTACAAAGATTATTTTTTATCGAAAAAAGCTTCATAGACCATCATAAAAATTGCTGCTCCCATTAATATATACACAGGAAGAACATCAAAAAATCCAATCATAGATGATCTGGTCAACGTTGTTGCAAGACCCACTAGAAAAGCAATTGCTAAAAGAGAACCTAAAAATGTTGTAAATTTTTGCATCTAATTATTACATTCTTTTTCTAGCCAATTAGCAACACCTAAAAATCTTTGATCATCATATTTTGCACCAATTAATTGTATTCCTAATGGCAAGTTATTTTCACCTTGTAAAATTGGCAGTGATATACAGGGTGTACCTAGATAAGACCAAACTTTATTGAATTCTGCTGTACCAGTACTTTTTAAACCTTTCAATGCTACTCCAGGACTAGATGGAGATAAAACTCCATGATAGTCCTCAAAAACCTCCTTATAAGACTCATAACTTCTTCTCATAAAATCTATAGCTTCCGCATATTCTTTTGCAGAATGCTTATTACCTTTTGAAATTGCATCTTGCATATACTTCGATAATTTTTTCTTATGCTTTTTATAATAAATAGAAAAATTATTAGCTAAATCTGTCTCATGAATTATTTGATGATATTTGTGAATATCTTTAAAGTAAGATGGAGTATCAAAGACCTCGATATTACTTTTAAATGACTTTATAAAATATTCAAAAGCCTCTCTTGATTTTTTTCCAAGGAGTTTCCAATAATCTGTTTTGTAAAAAATAAACTTGGGATCGAATAATGGTCCTTTTTTTGTTTCTTCCAACATTCCTTCACTAGAATAATGAACAGTTGCAGTGTCATAATTATCTTTTTTTATCAAAATTTTAGCCAGAAGAGCAACATCTTCTACAGATCTCCCAAAAACACCTATGTGATCTAATT
>CACJRE010000013.1 GCA_902595745.1 uncultured Pelagibacteraceae bacterium | reverse complement strand
CATATGAAACTGTTTATGCTCATATGTCAAAATTTGCAAGAGGAATTAAAAAAGGTGTTAGAGTTAAACAAGGTCAAACTATTGGATATGTTGGTTCGACTGGTAAATCAACAGGTCCTCACTTACACTATGAAGTTATTGTAAACGGAAAAAGAGTAAATTCTCAAAAATTAAAACTTCCGTCAGGTAAAATTTTAAAAGGTAAAGACAGAGAGTTATTTGAAACTAATAAAATAAAACTTAATGTTCTGAAATCAGAAAAAATTATTGGATTAAACTAATTTTTCATCAGTTGTTTTTTGAGAAATTGGTTTAATCTCACCCACAACTTTCTTGTTACTTTCATTTTTAACTTCTTCAGATTTGTCAGATAATTCTTCTATTTCTACAGTATTCTCTGACGATTTATTTTCAGCAAATTTTATCTTTTTATAGTTTTCTTGTTCGTTCAAAATTCTTGTAAAATGATCTGCATGCTGAAGATAATTTTCAGATAATATCTTGTCTCCATTAGAAGAGGCTTCTCTTGCTAGGTCACTATATTTTTCAATTAACTTAGAAGCATTATGATTGTTTCTGCCGGGGGCTTTTCTTTTGAAATTTTCATTATTAGAATAATTTGATCCAAATTTAGGTCTATCTCCATTGCTTTTAAAATTTCTATCATTTCTTCTAAAGTTATTTCTTCTGGTGTTATTATTGTTTCTGAATGTTACCATATATCTAATTAGTTATATTTTTATACTCACTATACATCGATCATTATTTGCAAGATCCTTAGTAGTGCTATTTATATAAAAACCTTTATTGTTTAATAGTTTTATAACTTTACTTTTTTGATCAAAACCAATCTCTAAAATAAACTTACCATTTTTTTTTAACAGCTCAGATGATTTTTTTATTACTTTTCTGACAACTGATAAACCATCTAATCCACCATCTAGAGCTAATCTAGGTTCAAACTTTGAAACATCACTCTCCAAATATTTAATTTTATTACGATTAATATAAGGGGGATTAGAAACAATTAAATCATATTTGCCTTGATCAAATTTGTCAACATCTGATTGAAAAAATTTTACTCTTTCGTCAACAAAGAGCTTTTTTGCATTAATTCTTGATATATCTAATGAATTTTTGCTTATATCTATTCCAGTTCCATGAAAATTTTTTTTTTCTTTTAAAATACTCAAAAGAATGCAGCCTGAACCAACTCCAATATCAAGAATTCTTAAATTCTTTTTATTCTTGGTAACTTTTAAAATTTGTTCCACAATAATTTCTGTGTCAGGGCGTGGAATAAGAGTATTTTTATTAACATAAAACTCGTTTTTCCAAAAAAACTTTTTGTTTAAAATATAAGCTATTGGTTTTTTTGTAGCTCGTTCTTGAACTAATTTTTTAAAATATTTTATGTCTTTTTCATTCAAAGCTTCGTCATGATTTAAAATTATATATTCACGATTTTTATTTATAGCTTTAGACATTAGAATTTCTGTATCGAGTTGAGCAGATAGAATAGATTTATTTTTCAATATATCTGTTCCTTCCATAACTGCTGACCAAATTTTCATTTAATTTAAACTGCTTAAACTATCTTCTTGTGCTTGTAATGTTAATGACTCAATCATTTCATCGAAAGCTTCACCTTCTAAAAACTCTTCTAATCTATGAAGTGTTAAATTGATTCTATGATCTGTCACTCTGCCTTGTGGAAAATTATAAGTTCTAATTCTTTCAGATCTATCCCCTGTTCCTATTTTTGTTTTTCTATCCTGTGATCTTTCTTGATCTATTCTAGACCTTTCTAGTTCATATAGTCTTGACCTTAAAATTTTCATACCTTTTGCTTTGTTTTTATGTTGAGATTTTTCATCTTGCTGTGAAACAGACAATCCTGTTGGTATATGGGTAATTCTAACCGCACTGTCAGTTGTATTTACCGACTGTCCTCCAGGCCCCCCTGCTCTAAAAACATCTATTCTTAAATCAGACTCATTTATTTTTAAATCAACCTCCTCTGCTTCAGGCAATACTGCTACTGTTGCTGCTGAAGTATGAACTCTTCCTTGTGTTTCGGTATCTGGTACTCTTTGAACTCTGTGTACTCCACTTTCATATTTTAAAGTTGAATAAATATTGGTCCCTTTGATTGATGCTATAACCTCTTTTAATCCTCCAGCATCACTTCTGGAGATTGATATTAATTCTAATGTCCATTTCTTTTTGTGGCTCACTTTTTCGTACATTTTAAATAGATCTGATGCAAACAGACTTGCTTCTAAACCTCCAGTTCCAGCTCTAATCTCTATGATTGCATTTTTTTTATCTGCTTCATCTTTTGGAAGTAAAAATAATTTTAATTTTTTTTCATTTATTTCGAACTCATTCTTTAAATCCAAAAGTTCAAGTTCAGCCATATCTTTTAATTCTTTATCTACAGAATTATCATTTAAAATTTTTTCCAAATCTTTTTTATCGTCCTCATAAGACAAATATTTTCTAGCATTTTCTATAATTTCGTTAACATCGGAATACTCTTTTGATTTTTCTGCAAACAACTTTTTGTCAATATTTCCAGAAGATAAATCCTTTTCTAGAGCTGAATGTTTTGATATGAGTTCTTCAATTGTTTTAGAAGGTATCATTATTTTTTTTCTAACTCTGAGGCTTTTTTTTCTACTTCAAATACAACTTTATCAATTATTTCATTTGTTAAGACTTTCTTACTCTGAACACCAGAAAGATAAAGCATGTTATTGCCTTTACCTCCTCCTGTAATACCAACATCTGTCATTGCTGCTTCACCTGGTCCATTCACAACACATCCAATAATGGACAATGTAACTGGAGTTTTAATATGTGATAATTTTTCTTCTAAAATCTTAACTGTATCGATAACTTGAAATGCTTGTCTGGCACAAGATGGACAGGAAATAATTTTTACTCCTCTATTTCTCAAACCTAACGACTTTAAAATCTCATTACCAATTTTTATTTCTTTTACAGGATCATCAGACAGAGAAATTCTTATGGTATCACCAATTCCATCTAAAAGTAGTGCCCCTAAACCAATTGATGATTTGACACTTCCTGAAACAAAGCTTCCAGCTTCTGTAATTCCAAGATGTAATGGATAATCCATTGCTTTTGAAAGTTGACGATAAGATGCGATTGATAAAAAAACATCAGATGACTTAACACTTACTTTAAAATTAAAAAAATTTTGATCCTCTAGAACTTTGATATTTCTTAAAGCACTTTCTACTAAAGCCTCTGGACAGGGCTCTTTATACTTTTCAAGAATATCTTTCTCTAGAGACCCTGCATTCACCCCAATCCTGATTGAACAATCATTATTTTTAGCTGCACTTAAAACATCATGAATTTTTTGTTTATCGCCAATATTTCCTGGGTTTATTCGTAAACATTTTGCTCCATTTTCAGCAGCCTCAATTGCTCTTTTGTAATGGAAATGAATATCAGCAATCACTGGCAACTTAACATTTTGTGTAATTTCTTTTAATGCTTTTGTAGAGTCTTCGTCTGGGCAAGAAACTCTTACAATGTCAGCCCCTTCTTCATGAATTTCATTTATTTGATTAATTGTCGATTGAATATCAGTTGTTAAAGTATTTGTCATTGATTGAACTGAAATTGGATTATCCCCACCAATTTTTACTTCACCAACATTTATTACTTTAGTCTTTTTTCGATCAATATTTCTAAAGGGCCTTAGGCTCATAAAATTTAGTCTAATTTAAACTCTTTATGCAAGACTGCTATAGCACTTTTAACTTGATTAGTTGCAACTAAAACTGAAATTTTAATTTCAGATGTAGATATTACCAAAATATTTATCTTTTTTGAAGCTAAAGCTTGGAACATCCGATAAGTTATTCCAGGTGTTGTTATCATTCCAACTCCAATTATTGAAACTTTAGACACATCTTTATCAAAAGACAATTTTTTGTAAGAGATTTTTTTGTTTTGTTTGATAAATTTTTCTGTTTTTTTTAAATCATCAGATTTAATTGTAAATGTAAGATCTGTTTCTTTGCCATTAAGTGAAATATTTTGAACAACCATATCAACATTTATCAAATTTTGAGATAAAGGTTTAAAAATAGATGCGGCTACACCAGGTCTATCTTTTACTCCTTCAATTGTAATTTTGGCATCATTTTTTGTTGATGAAATTCCTGTTATAATTTGATCACTAAAAGATTTAGATGAATTTGTAATCAGTGTTCCAGGTTTTATAACAAATGAAGATTTGACTTGTATGTCTATTTTATTCAATTTTGCATCTTGCACAGAGGTTGGTTGCATAACTTTTGAACCTAAAGATGCCATTTCCAACATTTCATCGTAAAATATTTTTTTAATTTTTTTAGCTTTTTTGTACTGTCTAGGATCAGTAGTATAAACACCATCTACATCTGTATAAATAATACACTCATCTGCTTTTACAAATTTAGCCAGCATAATTGCTGTAGCATCTGAACCACTTCTGCCAATAGTTGTTAATCTATAATCTTTGTTTATTCCCTGAAAACCAGTGATTACGGGAATGCCTCCACTTTTAAGATATTTTTGCAATTCTTTTGAAACAACTTTATTTATTCTTGCTGCTGAATGAGGGCCTTCAGTTATAATGGGTATTTGCCAAGACAACCAAGATCTAGATTTAAAACCAAGATGCTTTAATCGTCCAGCAATTAATGCGCAAGAAACCTGCTCTCCCGAAGATAATAAAGAGTCATATTCTGCTTTATCAAAATTATTACTGATTAATTTAGATTTGTTAACAAGTTCATTAGTAACTCCACTCATAGCTGAGGAAACCACCACTACTTTGTTTTTCTTCTTTTTATAAGAAGATATAATTTTACATACCTTTTTAATTCTGTCGATACTTCCTACGGAAGTTCCACCAAACTTTAAAACTACAGTTTTCATTGATCAAATTTATTTATTATAATTTAATAAATAATTGATAAAATACATCTTAGTTGTTATGTCAACTAATTATCGATTATGAACAGTGTAAATAAAAAAGAAATAGAAAAATTTTCAAAAATGGCGGCTGAATGGTGGGACCCGAGCGGAAAATTTAAACCCCTTCATAAATTTAATCCAATAAGAATTAGATATATTAAAGAAAATATTATCAATAGTTTTAAATTAAAATCTAAAAAAAAACCTTTAGATAAAATCAATATATTAGATATAGGATGTGGAGGCGGACTTCTTTCTGAGCCTATGACAAGATTGGGTGCTAACGTAACTGGAATTGATGCATCAAGTAAAAATATCAATATTGCAAAATTACATGCAAAAAAAAATAAACTTAAAATTAATTATTTGTGCTCATCACCTGAAAAATTAAAAATTCAGAAAAAATTTGATGTCATTTTAAATATGGAAATAGTTGAACACGTTGAAGATATTAACTTCTTTATAAATTCTTGCTCAAAACTTCTTAAAAAAAATGGCCTCATGTTTGTTGCAACACTTAATAAAACATTAAAATCATACTTGTTTGCAATTATTGGTGCAGAATATGTTTTAAGATGGCTTCCAATTGGAACTCATGACTGGGAAAAATTTGTTAAACCTGAAGATCTTAAAAAAATTTTAAATAAAAATAATTTAAAATTAGAAAAATTAGATGGAATGAATTTTAATATTATTAGTGATGAATGGAGTGTGTCTTCAGATACATCAATTAACTATATTGTAAAATCTATAAAACTTTAGTTATCTTTATCATCTAGCCAAGGTATCATTTGAGCTTCAATACCTTCTTCTTTAAGCTCCATTAGATCTTTCTTGGAAGCATTTCCATAGATTCCTTTAGATTTTTTTTTAGGATTATAATGAATTGATCGTGCTTCATAAGCAAAATTTTCACCAACAAATTTAAAATTTTCTTTAATAAATTTTTGATAGTTTGTAATAGTTTGTTTTACACTTTCGTATTTATCCAATTGTAAATTATATTTTTTATCTTTTTTGTTATTCTTTACACTTGGTGCCATAAGAGTTTTATCAACTGTTTTTGAATTACAGATATGGCATATTAAAAGATGTTTTTTTTTCAATTTTTCAAATTCTTTAGATGAAGCAAACCAACTATCAAAAGTTGTTTCACAATTTTTACATTCTAATTTGTACTTAATCATGTTTTTGAAATAATAATTTTTATAAAATTTTCAATACTATTAACTTCTGTAATCTGCATTAATATCTATATATTTTTTTGTAAAGTCCATTGTATAAATAGTAAAACTTTTATTGCCTGTAAAAATTTCAATATCAAGATCAATATTATCATTTTTCATATACTCTGCAGTTTTTGTCTCATCATAGCTTTGATGTAGTTTTCCATCGAAAACAATTTTGTTACTTCCAAACTTAATTGAGAGTTTTTTTAAATTTATTTTTGGTCCAGCTTTACCTATTGCCATAATAATTCTTCCCCAATTAGGGTCTTCACCAGCAATTGCAGTTTTAACTAATGGTGAGTTTGCAATTGAAATAGCTATTTGCTTAGCCTCTATTTCTGATTTACACTTTTTAACATTAACAGTCACAAATTTTGATGATCCCTCTCCATCTGAAACCACTCTTTTTGCCAAACTTAACAAAACTCTATTAAGAGACTTGTCAAAAGTCTGTATTTTTTTGTCATTTATACTTTTAATTTGTATATTATCTGCTTTACCTGTTGCAAAAATAGTTGCCATATCATTAGTGCTTGTATCGCCGTCACAAGTAATTGCATTAAAAGTCGTTGTTATATTCTTTTTAAGTAACTTGTTTAAAATATCATTAGGTAGTTTTGCATCTGTAAATATATAAGCTAGTGTAGTTGCCATATTTGGATAGATCATTCCAGATCCTTTAGCTATTCCATAAATCTTAACTTTTTTATTTCCAATTGTGCATTCCTCCATAGCTAACTTAGGCTTTGTATCAGTTGTCATGATACTAAGTGCAGCTTTCATCCAGATAAATTTATTTTGAGTATATTTAATATTTTTGATCAAACTCGGGATTTGATGAGAAATTTTTTCATAAGGATAGGGTTCCCCTATGGTTCCAGTACAACCAAACATTATGTCTTTTGGTGTAATTTTTTTTAAAGTTTCTTCATCTTGTTCTTGTTTTTTGGTTAATTCAGATGAAATAGTCTCTGATAGTTTTTTCAAACTTTCATATCCTTGTTTACCTGTAAAAGCATTAGCATTTCGAGTGTTGACTAATAGAGAAAAAATTCTTTTACTATTTTGGTTTAAGTTCCATTTAATATTCTCAGATACTATTTTCGACTGTGTATATACTGAGGCATAATTTGCTCCGTCTCTAAAGTAAAACATAGCTAAATCATCTCTATTATTATTGTATAAATTTGCACTAACAACAGAAATGGACAGACCATCGATATGATCAAGGTCTTGAAAATCACTCATTCTAGCATTATTAGATTTAGAGGATAAAAAGTTAGATAAATTAATTCCCATAGTGTTTAAAATATTTATTTAATTCATATATTAAACATTATAAGTAAAGAATAAATCAAATACTCATGTTTAACCCATTAAATTTAATTACAAAATTTATTAAATCTAGTAACCAAAAAGAGCTAGATAGAATTGGTAAAATTGTAAATACAATCAATTCACTTGAAGATAAATTTAAAAAACTAGATGACTTAGATTTTCCGAAAAAAACTCTAGAATTTAAAGAACAAATTAAACAAGGAAAAGCCTTGGATGAAATTTTACCAGAGGCTTTTGCTATAGTAAGAGAAGCATCTAAAAGAACTAGGAATGAAAGACACTTTGATGTTCAAATTATTGGAGGAGTAGTCCTTCATGAAGGTAAAATTGCTGAAATGAGAACAGGAGAAGGAAAAACTCTTACAATTTCTCTAGCAGCTTACTTAAATGCTCTAAGTGGTAAAGGTGTTCATATTGTTACTGTTAATGATTATCTGGCGAAAAGAGATTCGATAGAAATGGGACAAATATATAATTTTTTGGGTTTGTCATCCGGATATATCAATAACGATCAGAATGATAATGAAAGAAAAAAAAATTATAATTGTGATATTACATATGCAACTAACAGTGAACTTGGGTTTGATTATCTTAGAGATAATATGAAGTTTTCAGAAGCTGAAATGGTTCAAAGAGATCATTCATTTTCTATTGTAGATGAAATAGACTCCTGTCTAATTGATGAAGCTAGAACTCCATTAGTCATATCTGGTTCAGCTGAAGATAAAACAGCTCAGTATCTTGCTATCGATAAACTAGTGAGACAATTAAATGAAAAAGATTACGAAATAGATGAAAAAGAAAAAAGTATTCTTTTAACTAATGAAGGAATTAATAATGTAGAAAGAATTTTTTCTAATGCTGGTATTTTAAAAAATAATAACTTTTATGATCCTGAAAATTTACATTTAGTTCATCATGTCAATCAAGCACTTCGCGCTAATCATTTATTTGAAAAAGGTAAAGATTATATTGTTAAAGATGAGAGCTTAAAAATTATAGATGAACTCACAGGCAGAATACTTGAAGGAAGAAGATTTGGAGATGGTTTGCATCAAGCATTAGAAGCTAAAGAGCGAATAAATATTCAAGCAGAAAATCAAACCTTAGCTTCAATAACTTATCAAAATTATTTTAAACTTTATAATAAATTATCTGGATGTACTGGGACTGCCGCAACTGAGGCTGAAGAATTTTTTGAAATTTATAATTTAACAGTTGTCATTATTCCAACTAATAATGAAATGATTAGAAATGATTACAATGATCAGATTTTCAGGACAGAGAATGAAAAAAATAATGCGATTATTGAAAAAATAATTGAACGTCATGATGCTGGTCAACCAATTTTAATTTTCACGTCTAGTATTAATAAGTCTGAGGTTTATTCATCCTTATTAAAGAAAAAAAATATTAAGCATGTTGTATTAAATGCTAAAAATCATGAAAATGAGGCAAATATAATTGCAAACGCTGGTAAAGAAAAATCAGTAATTATCACAACAAGTATTTCTGGAAGAGGTGTAGATATTCAACTAGGAGGAAAAAAAGGAACTGTTGAGGCAGATCAACTAAAGAAAGATAAAGACAAAATAAAATCTCTAGGTGGCTTATTTGTAGTTGGAACTGAAAGAATGGAATCAAGAAGAGTTGATAATCAAGCAAGAGGTAGAGCTGGAAGACAAGGAGATGAAGGTAGTTCCATCTTTTATGT
Organism: uncultured Pelagibacteraceae bacterium; assembly: GCA_902595745.1. GTDB lineage: Bacteria > Pseudomonadota > Alphaproteobacteria > Pelagibacterales > Pelagibacteraceae > Pelagibacter. The sequence continues at coordinate 14,762 of CACJRE010000013.1, read as the reverse complement.
AAGTCTCGAAGATGATTTAATGAGAATTTTTGGATCAGAGTCCATGAATAAAATGCTAGAAAAGTTAGGGCTTAAAGATGGAGAAAGTATTGATCACCCATGGATCAACAAAGCCTTGGAAAGAGCACAGCAAAAAGTTGAAGCTAGAAACTTTGATATTAGAAAAACGTTAATTAAATTTGATAACGTTTTAAATGACCAGAGACATGTCGTCTTTTCACAACGAAAAGATGCAATGAATAGTCAAAGCATTTTCGACTACTCTGATGAATTTTTAAAGGAAATAATTGAAGATATCATCAAATTAAAAATCCAAAATTTATCAAACCCTAAAAGTAATGAGTTTAACAATCGTTTAAAGCAAATTGTGGGTAAAAGTTTTGATGAGTCAGGGTTAAAAGGATTAATTTCTGGAAAAGACAGCGAGTTAAAAGAACAAATTACCCAAAAATTTTCAGAGTCTAGAAAGGAAAGAATTAAAATTTTAGGTGAAGATCATGCAAAAGAAATTGAAAAAAGAATTTTCTTGCAATCGATAGATCTTAATTGGAAATCTCATATTCAATACCTTGAACAACTCAGACAAGTAGTTGGGCTGAGATCGTATGGCCAGCGAGATCCTTTAGTTGAGTACAAAAAGGAAGCTTTTGATTTATTTTCTAATTTACTCGATAAATTAAAGTTAGATTTTGTAACTATTCTAATGAATCTAAAAGTTGTTACTGAGCAACAAGAAGAAAATAAAAAATCAATGGTAGATCAGATTAAAAGTGGGAAAAAAATTGGTAGAAACGAGCCTTGCACATGTGGATCTGGAAAAAAATTTAAACATTGCTGTGGAGCTTTGTAAAATTTAAAACAGACTAAAAACTATAACCAATAAAACTAAACCAACAATTGTTGAACCAATCAAAACCTTTTTTGATTTTAGAATTTTATCAAAATTATTTTTTTTGATTGTTAGTGTACTTAAATCCTCTGAATTACTGATAAATCCTTGATTTCTTCCTATTTTTAAAAACTTATTTTTTCTTTCATTCATAATTTCCTCAAATGACAAGTCTTTAAAGTAGTTTAAATTTTTTGAAATAGAAGCTCTTATATTATCTAACATTTGATCTTTATCTCTATGAGCACCTCCTAATGGCTCAGGAATTATCTCATCAATCACTTTTAGTTCTAACAAATCTTTCGCTGAAAGCTTCATAGCTTTTGCGGCATCAAGCATTTTTTTAGGATCTCTCCATAATATAGTTGCACATCCTTCTGGAGAAATTACTGAATAAATTGCATTTTCTAACATAATAACTTTATTTGATGATGCTAATGCTATTGCACCTCCCGAGCCTCCTTCTCCAATAATAATTGCTAAAGTTGGTACGCTAAGTTCCATGCAACACTCAATTGATTTAGCGATTGCTTCAGCTTGACCTCTCTCTTCTGCTCCAACTCCTGGATATGCTCCTGGTGTATCAATAAATGATATTATTGGGATATTAAACTTATTGGCTAAATTCATTAATCGAATTGTTTTTCGATATCCTTCAGGTCTCATCATTCCAAAATTTCTTTCAATTCTGCTCTCTAAATTTTCTCCTTTTTCTTGGCCTATTACTAAAACTGAAGTACCATTAAACTTTGCAAATCCAGTTAAAACGGATTTGTCTTCACCATAAAAACGATCACCAGACAAAGATATGAAATCATCAAATAAATTATCAATAAAGAACTTAGATTTAGGTCTGTCCTCATGACGAGCCACCATTGTGGTTTGCCAAGGATCAAGGTTGGAATAGATATCTTTTAGTTTCTCGTCTAGCTCAGCCTGTGTGCTTGATATTTTTTGGGTGTCTACCTCTGAAAGACCGTCTTGATTGTATGGATCTTTCAATTTTTCTATCTCAGACTCTAAATTTTTAATATCTGTCTCAAAATTAAGATAATTTTTCATGAATTGTTTATATTAGAAACTTAGATTATAAAAAAGGCAATAAAATGTTAACTAAAACTCATTTTTAGCATTATTAATTGACTTAAAATATTTAAACGATACAAATTTCCAATCGGGAGAGACTAATAACTTTATAGCGCCGAAGGAGCAACCACCCCGGAAACTCTCAGGCAAAAGGACCGATTAAAGCATAACACTCTGGAAAGAGATTAATTTCCGCCGAAGGAGCAAAACTCTCAGGCAAAAATACAGATGGGGTAACTAAGGTGCTATGCAAGAAAAATATATTAATATTCAATCTCTAAAAGTTTCGGAAAGTTTATCGAAATTTGTTAATGAAGAGCTTCTAATAGATACAGGCATATCAACTGAAAAATTTTGGCTAGGATTTGAGAAAACTGTTAACGAACTTGAACCTAAAAATAGAGAATTAATTAATTTCAGAGAAACTTTGCAAAAAAAAATTGATGATTGGCATATTAAAAATAAAGGAAATGAAATTAAATTAGATGAATATAAAAAATTTTTATATGAAATTGAATATTTAAAAGAAGAGGGACCAGATTTTTCTATAGAAACAGAAAATGTAGACGATGAAATAACAAAAATAGCAGGACCACAACTAGTGGTACCAATTATGAACGCACGTTATGCTCTTAATGCAGCAAATGCAAGATGGATGAGTTTATACGATAGTTTATATGGAACAGATGTCATAGAACAATCTGAAGATAGTGTGTCAGAGAGATATGATCCTTTGAGAGGAGAAATGGTTATCAAATATTCAAGAGATTTTTTAGATAAACATTTTTCAATTAATAATCTTAGTTGGCATAAAATTACAAGTTTTGCTGTTAAGGATGGTAAATTAAAACTCTTAAAAGGTGCTGATATCTTTGATCTAACTGAGGAACAAAAATTTATTGGGCATAGAGGCGAGGCTGATAATCCTTCGGCAGTTATATTAAAAAATAATAATTTGCATATTGAAATTTTAAAAGACTCAAGAGCTTTTAGTGCTCAACAAGATCATGCGGGAATTAGTGATATAATTTTAGAGGCAGCTGTATCTACAATTTGTGATAACGAAGATAGTGTTGCTGCAGTTGATGCGGAAGATAAGGTTGTTTGTTATAGAAATTGGCTTGGTCTTATGAAAGGAAATCTTAAAACACAATTTGAAAAAGATGGTAAGTTATTTGAAAGAAAACTTAATCCACATAGAGGTTATATTTCAAAAGATGGAAAAGGACTTAAATTACATGGAAGAAGCTTATTATTAGTCAGAAACGTAGGACATTTAATGACAAATCCCTCGATAATTTTAAGTAATGGAAACGAAGTACCTGAAGGAATTATGGATGCATTTATTACTGTAACTGCTGCAATTCATGATTTAAAAAATAAAACAAATTCAAGAACAGGTTCAATCTATATAGTTAAACCAAAAATGCATGGGCCAGATGAGACTGCGTTTACAGATTTAATTTTTTCTAAGGTAGAAGAAGTTTTGGGTTTAAAAAAATACACTTGTAAAATAGGAATTATGGATGAAGAGAGAAGAACATCGTCCAATTTAAAAGAGTGCATAAGAACTTTAAAGAATAGAGTTTTCTTTATAAATACAGGGTTTTTAGACAGAACAGGTGATGAAATGCACACATCTATGGAAGCAGGACCAATGATCAAGAAAGGAGATATGAAATCTTCTAGATGGATTTTGGCATATGAAAATAACAACGTTGATGTAGGACTGAAATGTGGATTATCGGGAAAAGCTCAAATTGGAAAGGGAATGTGGGCGATGCCAGATAAAATGAAAGATATGATGGAACAAAAAACAGGACACTTAAAAGCTGGTGCTAATTGTGCGTGGGTTCCATCTCCAACTGCAGCCGCTTTGCATTCATTGCATTATCATGAAATAAATATTTTTGATGAACAAAAAAATATTGCTCAAAGAGAAACAGCAAAACTTGATGACCTTCTAACAGTTCCTGTTGCAAATAGGCCAAACTGGTCAGTAGAAGATATTAACAAAGAAATTTCAAATTCAGCACAAACATTACTTGGATATGTAGTTAGATGGATTGATCAGGGTGTAGGATGTTCTAAAGTTCCAGATATAAATAACATTGGATTGATGGAAGATAGGGCAACACTTAGAATATCATCTCAACACATTGCTAACTGGATACATCATGGAATTACTACTAAAATACAAGTTATGGAAATAATGAAAGAAATGGCAAAAATTGTGGATGATCAAAATAAAGGGGACTCGAAATATATTAAAATGAGTGATGACTTTGATCGATCAATAGCTTTCAAAACTGCTTGTGATTTAATTTTTAAGGGTAAAGAACAACCTTCAGGTTATACTGAGCCATTATTACATCAGAACAGATTGAAAAAGAAATTTAATCTGAATTAGAATTTAAGTTAGATCTATTTTTAAATGCTGAAAATAGTGTTCCATCGTCTAAACTTTCAATCTCACCACCTACTGGCAATCCTTGTGCTAATTTGGTAACTTTAGCATTAGTATTTTTTAAACTGTCTTGAATATAATAAGCGGTAGTCTGACCCTCTACAGTTGCACTTGTTGCAAGAATAACTTCTTCAATATTTTCTCTATTTACTCTTTCAACTAAAGAATTTATTAAAAGATCCTCTTTTCTTTGACCAACAGAAGATATTGTTCCTCCTAAAATATGAAAATACCCCTGAAAAATATTTGAATTTTCAATTGACCACTGATCAGCAATATCTTCTACAACACAAATTTTTGTATATTTTTCTTTTAAATTTTCACAATTTATACATCCATTTATATTAGATTTTAATGAACCACATGAATTACACCTTGTCACATTTTTATAAACTTGTGCTAATGTGCTTGCCATAGGTTTTACTAATTCATCTCGATTATTAATAAGTTTTAGAACTATTCTTTTAGCAGATTTTGGTCCTAGTCCTGGAAGTTTTGAAATTAATTTAATTAATTCTTCAATCTCATTTATATTTTGCATTAATTACAATGGCCATTTAAAACCAGGAATTCCAAAACCTCCTGTAGCTTTTGAAATCTCTTCAGTGGTTTTTGTTTTTAATTGTGATTTAGCGCTGTTATGAGCTGCAACAATTAAATCCTCTATTATTGTTTTGTCCTCTTTAATAATTTCTTCAGACAATTCGATTTTTTGCATCTCACCTTCGCCATCAAGAGTAACTTTAACTGAGTTTGAGCCTGAAACGCCTTCAGCTCTAATCTCTTTAATTTTTTCTTGGCTTTCTTTCATTTTAGCCTCTAGCTCCTTAGCTTTATCTAAAATCTTTGTAAAATCAGTCATTTTTATCCTCTTTTTTTTCATTCACCTTTACGTCTATAAGTTCTGCATCAGGAAATTTTTCCATTACTTTCTTATAAATATCTAAACTTTTAACTTCATTAATTAATTCATCTCTTCTATTTTTTTGTTTTTCTTTAACTGTCATCTCACCTTTAGATTTGCTAAAAGTAATAATCCATCTTTCGGAAGTCCATTCATATAATTTTGAAGAAAGATCTTTTACAAAATCTTTATCTAAATTATCGTTAAAAGAAATTTCAATTCTATTTCTTTCGAATTTTACCAGGTTTACATTTTTCTCTAATTCATATTTTAATTTAATTTCTTTTTTTTGGGTACAAATATTAAGAAGATCATCAAATGAGTTAATTAAACTTCTATCAACAGCCTTTATCTCTGGTTTAACCTCCGGTTTATATTTTTCTTCTTGAGCTATATTTTTTATTTGATCAATAATTCTTGAGCTATCCTCTATCGTCTGTTTGTCTTCATCAATTGAAGTTTTATTATCTAAAATGTCATTACTATCTTTTTTATCCAAATTTTTTTTTTGCTTAATTGAACTTAAATGCATTAATCTTATTAAAAACATTTCAATTGATAAATGTTGGTTAGATACAATATCTAATTCTTCAAGTGAGGAAATTGTAAACTGCCAAAATAAAATTAAGACTTCAGAGTCTACCTGGTTAGAAATATCTTTAATTTTTGTAAACTCTTCATCATTAAGCGAAAAATTTGTACTCTCCAATGATAGAGAATTTATATTTTTAAAGTAATAAAGTATTTCTAAAAAGTCATTAATAAATACTTTTGGCTCTACTCCTTGATCGTAGATTTTTCTATAAATATTTATAACTTTTTGTTCTTCACCTTTTAATATTAATTCAAATAAATTAATTAATTGGGATTTATCAAAATATCCAAAAATTTTTTGTGCAGCATCCAAATCTAATTCTGTATTTTTATTCAAACTTAATAAACCTCTATCTAATAAAGAAAGGGAATCTCTTACTGACCCTTCTGATATTTTAACAATCAGCTTTAAGGCCTCATCAGATACTCTACCATTTTCTTTATCTTTAATTTTTTTTATGAATTCAAATAATTCTGATGATTTAATCCTAGAAAGATCAAATCTTTGACATCTTGACACTACTGTAATTGGAATTTTTTTAATTTCAGTTGTTGCAAAAATAAATTTTAAATATTCTGGTGGTTCTTCTAATGTTTTTAGTAAAGCATTAAATGCTTGTTTACTTAGCATATGAACTTCATCGATAATAAATATTTTATATTTTGCTGAAGTTGGTCCATACCTTGAGAATTCAATTAAATCTCTAACATCATCCACACCTGTTTTACTTGCAGCATCCATCTCTAGTACATCAATATGACTAGACTCAGCAATAGATTTACAATTTTCACATAAATCTATTTTGCATAAATTTTCTATGCCATTTAAGCAATTAAGTCCTTTTGCAACAATTCTAGCAGTAGTAGTTTTTCCAATTCCTCTTATTCCCGTGAATAAATAAGCATTTGGAATTTTATCTGCTTTGATGGAATTTGTAATAGTTTCAGCCAATACTTCTTGACCAATAAGATCGTCAAAAGTTTGAGGCCTATATTTTAATGCTAGTACTTTAGAATTATTATTCATTTTATTTATTAAAGGAGACTAGAACCTGAATAACTGTCTCTACGACTGCTTCCGTTAAGATCTGGTCGGGTTCAAGCAGCATCCACCTCTAGCCTCCAAAACTATTATAGCAGTTATATTTTCTATTCTACAAGAAAAGATTAATTTTTTTTCTCTCTTAACCTGTCGGCCTCAAAAACACCTAGGACGTGAAAATCCTCACAATGTAATCCTAACTCTTCTAAAGACTTTTGAACTTTTGGATCCTCTATATGGCCATCAAGATCACAAAGAAAAAAGAAAGAGTCGAATGTATTTTTTTCAGGATAACTTTGTAATTTTGTTAAGTTCACACCATTAATCGCAAATCCACCTAAAGATTGATAAAGGGCTGCTGGTTTACTTTTAAGTTTAAATAAAAAAGAAGTAATATATTTATCATTTCGAAACTCAGGTTGTGAAATATTTTTACCCATTACTAAAAACCTTGTTAGATTACCACTTTCGTTTTCAATATTTTTTTTCACAATATCTAATCCGTAAATTTTAGCACTTAAAGAAGAAGCTATAGCAGATTGTTTAATATCCTTAGTTTTTGAAATCATTTCTGCAGACCCTGCTGTATCCGCTCTAATGTGTTCTTCAATATTGTTTTTTTTTATAAATTTTGAACATTGGGATAAGCCTTGTGCATGTGAATATACTTCTTTGATATCACTAAGCTTTGCGCCTGGCTGGCCTAACAAGTTATGTTCTATTTTTTGAAAATGTTCTTTATAGATATTTAGTCTGTGCTTAAAGATTAAATATTCGATACCTATATTTCCAGTAATTCTATTAGACTCTGGAATAATAATTTTACATTCTGGCTCTAAACTTGCCTTATTAAAGCAATCATCAAATGTTTTGCATGGCAATATTTCTGCATCTGGATCAACTGATAATGCAGCCAAATGTGAGTATGCCCCGAAAGCACCTTGAAAATATATTTTTGCCATTAATCTTTATATTCCATAATTTTTTTTAAGGCTAGATAATCTTCTTTTGTATCTACGCCTATTGGAGAAGAGCTCGCAAGTGCAATGTTTATTTCAATATCGTTATCTAATGCTCTAAACTGTTCTAATCTGTTATTAATTTCATTTTTTGATTGATCTAGTTCAACAAATTTTTTTAATGTGTCAGTCGAATAGCAATAAATACCAATATGGTGATAGATATTTTCCACTTCTAGAGATCTTCTTAAAAAATCTTTTGCTTTAGAAAACTTATCTTTATTTAAGTTTTCCTTGGTTATAACTTTTACGATATTTTCATTTTCCAAATCTTTAAGATCTTTTATTTTGGCAGCAAGTGTACCCATCTGAGATTGGTTGCTTATCATTTTTTTATTTAAATTTATAATATCGTTAATATTAATTGCAGGTTCATCGCCTTGTAAATTCATTACAAAATCAACATCCTTTACTTCTAGTTTGTTCAATGCTTCGTAAATTCTATCTGTTCCTGTTTTGTGATTTTTTCCTGTTAAAATGGCTCTACCTCCATTATTAACAACATCATCAACTATTTCTTGATCCTCCGCTGCTACAACAACATCACCAATATTTGCTTCCTGTGCTCTCATAAAAACATGAGATATGATAGAAATATCATTAATTTTTAATAAAGGCTTACCAGGGAGCCTTGTAGCTGATAATCGTGAGGGTATTATGGTTAATGTTTTCATTAAATACTGAAATATTATTATACCTATTAAATGGAAATAGAGGCAAATTTATACATTAAATTTTAGTAATTTTTTAATTTATCGTGATATACGTTCCTCATAATATTTAGAAAAAATGGATTCTTTTGAAATTAATAAAATTGTAGCTGCTGTGTTAATGGTTGCGCTTTTGATCATCGGTATTGGTAAATTATCAAATGTAATATTTCATGTGGAAAAACCTAAAACTCCTGGCTATGCAGTTGAGGTTGAGCAAGCTACAAAAGTATCATCATCGACAGAGAAAGTGGTAGAAGAAAAAGTTGATATCGCATCATTGATGGCAATGGGAGATATTGCTTTAGGTGAAAAAGTTTTTAAAAAATGTGCCGCGTGTCATTCAATTGTTAAAGGTGGAAAAAATAATATTGGTCCAGCTTTATATAATGTAGTGGGAAGAAAAATTGGAGCTGTTACAGATTATAAATATTCTAAAGCTTTGTCATCATATGATAAAGAATGGACTTTTGAAGAATTAAATGGCTACTTAACTAAACCAGCTAAATGGATTAAAGGAACAAAAATGGCATTTGCAGGATTAAGAAAAGAAAAAGATAGAGCTTCAGTTATAAAATACTTAAATCAAAACTCAGATAGTCCAGTAACTCTACCTTAATTTTCCAAAACAATATAATAAAATACTTTTTTGGACATGAACTCTATTAAGAGCCTGTTGCCATACGTGAGATTTTTTTCCTAAAAAAACTTCATCACTTACTTCAGCTCCACGAGGCAAACAGTGAAGAAAAATACAATCTTTCTTTGCAAGACTAATTAATTTTTTGTTTATTTTAAATTTTTTAAATTTTTCTATTTTTTTCTTTTTATTTACTTTGTCATTTAGAGATATGACTTTGTCTGAAAATATAACATCAGCACCAATGACAGCTTTTTTGGGATCATTAAAAATAAATATTTTTTTATTATTTTTTTTTACCCACGTTCTAACTTCATTGCCAGGTTCAAAATTTTTTGGACATCCTATGCTGAGTTTAAATGAAAATTTAACGGATGCTGCTATTAAACTATCCAAAACATTATTAGAGTCTCCTATCCAGCATATGTTTAATTTTGCAATTGATTTTTTTTTTATTTCTTCAACAGTGAAAACATCAGATAAAACTTGAGTTGGATGTGAAGATGGACTTAAGCCATTTATAATTGGAATTGATAAATATTTTTTAAAGTCTTCAATTTTTTTATCGCTATCTGTTCTTAACATAAAACCATCACCATAAGTTGATAATATTTTGGCAGTATCTGATATGCTTTCACCACCTTGACCAAGATGCAATTCATTTGATCTCAGAGTTAACGTTCCTCCTCCAAGCTGTTTTATCGCTAAATAAAAGCTTATTCTTGTTCTAGAACTTGCTTTTTCAAACATTTGAATAAGCATTTTACCTTTTAATGGAGATCCCTTATCAACCTCTAAAGTACTTAACTTTTTTCTTAGTTTTTTTCTTTTTTTTGCATCTACAATAATTTTTCTAAGATCACTAGATGGTATATCTTTTAAATTTATAAAATGTTTCATCTTAATTTAATTCTGAACAAACTTTTTTTATTATCTCAAGTGATTGATTGATTTCATTTTTTTTAACATTAAGTGGAGGTAAAATTCTAACAACATTTTCAGCCGCTCTTATTGTTAATAAATTATTATCCATAAGTTTTTTTATAAATTTTGTTTGATCTACTTTTAGCTGTATTCCAATTAACAATCCTCTACCTCTTATTTCTTTAATAATATTAGGGTATTCATTTTGAATTTTATTAAGATTAGATAAAAAATATTCTGAAATATTTTTAACATTTTTTAAAAATTTCTTATTTGAAATTATATCCATCACTGAATTGCCTACTGTCATTGCTAATGGATTGCCACCAAAAGTAGATCCATGGGTTCCTGCCGTCATTCCAGAAGCAACTTTTTTATTCATTAAAACTGCTCCTATTGGAAATCCGCCCCCTATACCTTTTGCAATCGGGACGATATCTGGCTTTACCTTTGATTTTTCAAAAGCAAAAAAATCCCCTGATCTTCCTATTCCACATTGGACTTCATCTAATATTAGTAAAATATTTTTTTTATTACAAATTTTTCTAAGCTCTTTTAAACACCAATCAGGAATTACTTTAATTCCACCTTCGCCCATAATAGTTTCTACCATGATGGCTGCTGTATTTTTTGAAATTTTCTTTTTTAAAGATTTATGGTTTCCAAATTCAAAATGATCAAAACCACTTACTTTTGGTCCAAAACCCTCAGTCATTTTCTTTGAACCACTTGCGTATATTGCTGCTAATGTTCTTCCATGGAAACTGTTTTTAACACATAAAATTCTATTTTTTTTTGGTTTTCCAATTGAATAGAAATATCTTCTTGCAACCTTTATTGCTGCTTCTGTTGCTTCTGCACCACTGTTTTGAAACATTACAAAGTCAGCAAAAGTTTTTTTAGCTAATTTTTTAGCTAACATTTCTCCTTCTGGAATTTGAAATGCATTTGAAACGTGCCAAAGTTTTTTTGATTGTTGATTAACAGCGTTCACCAACTTAGGATGTGCGTGACCCAAGGAATTTACAGCTATACCTTGAACAAAGTCCAAATATTTTTTTCCATTAGTTGAATATAAAAAACTTCCCTTTCCGTACTTAAATGAAATTTTTTTTCTATTATAATTTTTTGCTAAATAGCTCATAATTTTAAATCAGTTTTTATAAATTTTAATTATTAGATACAAGTTATGATTGAAAATACCTATAAACCAATTTTAATCTATAATTGTTGATAACTATGAGATTTTGCTTGTTTAATTTCTTGATGTATCAGTATATTGTTATATTTAAAAATTTTAATACAACATATTGTTATGAGCTGGAACGAAGAAAAAGTTAATAAACTTAAAGAACTTTGGGGTAAAGGTAACACTGCAAGCCAAATTGCAGAAATAATCGGAGGGATTAGCAGAAACGCGGTAATTGGTAAAGCCCACAGATTAAACCTTTCAGCAAAAATTAAAACTAGAGCAGCAACCTCTAATCAAAATTTTGAAAACTCTTTAGAAGAAAGAAATATCAAAAGTAAAAGAGGAAGAAAAAGTAAATTTAAATCATTAATTATTGAAAAAGACTTTGAACCTGAAAATCCTAAACAGCTAGAAGAATTAGATGAAAGCTCATGCAAATGGCCAATTGGACATCCGGACGAAAAATCATTTTATTTTTGTGGACGATCCTCATTAAAAGATTTTTCTTATTGTAAATTACATCTTTTATATGCTTACCAACCAAAAGGTAAAAAAGAAGAAATTACAGAAAAAGAAGAAGTGCCAGAATTTATTGAAAAAAAAATTAAGTCTGCTTAAATACTAATTGTTTATATTATTTTCTAAATCTTTATTTGTTAAATATTTTTCTGTAGAAAATTGTCCACCTTCTCTCCACATATAACAATATTTTTTAACCTCTTGATCAAAAAACCTTACACTAGGAATTCCTAAATCTGAATTGGTTTTATATTTGCCTGAAGAAACATTATCATATTTTAACAATCTTAATTGATCTCTTGTTAATAATGGAGTTGGTAAAATCTCAAAAAATCTTGCAGTCAAATTGGCAATTGGCAAAGGGAAAGGTAATAAAATTCTTTTTTTACCAATTAATATCTGTAATTTTTCTAAAATCTCCTTGAAGGTTATGATTTCTGGGCCAGTACATTCAATTATTTTTGAATAAATATTTTTAGAGATTACATGATAGATAGTGTCAGTTAAATCAGAACAGTGAATTGGTGCAAATTTTGTCTTACCTTCATAGTAAATTGGGAAAATTGGCAATCTATTTAACAACGTCATAAAGTTGGTAGTAAAATTATCATCAACTGAATATACAACTGATGGTCTTAAAATTGTAGCTAACGGGAAATTTTTTAATACGTTGCCTTCTCCTTCCAATTTACTTTTTGCATAATCACTGTCTATTGCATCATTTATTCCCAAAGCTGATAAATGAATAAAATGCTTAAGACCATATTCTTTCGAAAGTTTAGATAATAATGAAGGTAAAATTGAATGAATATTTTTAAATGTGTTGCCTCTTTTTTTTTCAAATAATATTCCAATCAGATTTATACAAATATCTGCTTTTTGGAATAAATTTCTAATTTTATCTTCGTCAAAAATATTTGCCTCTACTACATCAATATAGCCTGCATTAGCCTGTGTTTTTATTATGTAACTCTTTTGGTGAATATTTCGGGTCACAACAGTGACTCTGTAGTTATTTTTAGTGAGCTTTCTAATTAAGTTTCGACCTATTTGCCCACTACCACCAAAAATAAGACAATTTTTTGCTTTCATTTAAATTCCATTATATATGTTTAGAAATGAGTAATAATATTCAACTTCACAAAAATGATTTACCAGATGATTTAGATTTAGGCAATCTAATAGCTGTTGATGGTGAATTTATGGGTCTGAACGTCAGACGAGATCCTCTTTGCTTAATTCAAATATCTTCAGGAAATTCTGATGCACATATAATTCAATTTGATAGAAAAAATTACAATGCTCCAAATTTAACAAAATTACTTGCTGACGATAACACTACAAAAATATTTCATTATGGAAGAGCTGACATGGCTCATATTAAACACTATCTAAAAACAGATACTAATAATATTCTTGATACTAAAATTGCCTCAAAATTAGCAAGATCTTACTCTGATAGTCACTCATTAAAAACATTGATTAAGGAATTTATTCATATTGATATCAGTAAACAATTTCAAAGTTCTGATTTTGGTGGTGAGCTATCTCCAGCTCAATTAAAATATTGTGCAAATGATGTGATTTACTTGCATAAAATTCACGAGGAACTAAATAAAATCTTAGAAAGAGAAAATAGAATTGATCTATATAAGGATTGCTTAAATTTTTTAAAAACTAGAGTAAACTTAGATTTGGCATTATTTAAAGATGATATCTGGTCCCACTAATGACTAAAAAATTTATACCTTTAGCAAAAAAAGTAATTGATCTTGAAATACAAGCTTTACAAAAATTAAAGAAGAAAATTGATAATTCGTTTAATAAAGCTGTAATAGAAATTGCAAAATGCAAATCAAAAGTAATTTTATGTGGTGTAGGCAAAAGTGGATTGATAGCAGCAAAAATATCTGCAACTTTGTCTTCAGTTGGCACCCCATCTTTCAATTTATCTGCAAGTGACTCCTCTCATGGTGATTTGGGAAGTATTTCAAAAAAAGATGTTTTAATTTTAATTAGCTACTCAGGGAAAACTAGTGAGCTTAAAAATATAATTCAATATGCAAATAGAAATAAAATTATGCTGATTGGAATTATGTCTAAAAAAGACTCTATTTTATACAAAGCATCAGATATTAAACTTATAATACCCGAGGTGAAAGAGTCGGGTGGTATTGTGCCAACTTCAAGTACTACAGCCCAGTTAGCTTTAGGAGATGCATTAGCAATATCAGCTATGCAATATAAAAAATTTGGAAAATTTGATTTTAAAAAAATACATCCAGCTGGAAATCTTGGTGCTCAATTAAAAACCGTTGAAGATATAATGCTAACCGGAAACAAAATTCCTTTTGTAAAAGAAAATTTAAATATGAAAGATGCTATTAAAATATTAAGCAATAAAAAATTAGGAGTTATAATTATTCAAAATAAACAAAAAAAAACTATTGGGATAATTACTGATGGTCAAATCAGGCGACACAATGAAAAGAAGCAAAATTTAAATGACATGAGTGTTTCGAATATAATGACTAAAAACCCAATTAGCATAGATAAACAATCTCTCGCAGCAAAAGCTTTAGCGCTAATGAACGAAAAAAAAATCACATCACTTTGCGTACATGATAAAAAAAATAAGCTTAAAACAATAGGCATTCTTCATATACACAATATTTTGCAATCAAATATTGGTTGATGAAAAAAAAAAATTTTTTTAAATTATTATTAATATTAATCCTAATAATTTTTACTTGGTTTGTTTATTCTAATTATTTTA
>CACJRE010000012.1 GCA_902595745.1 uncultured Pelagibacteraceae bacterium | reverse complement strand
TGAAGAAAGTTTGAAAGCTTTAAACGTTGATTCTGTAGATGTTTTATTTCTTCATGATCCAGAATACGTAAAAGATATAAATGATGTCACTAAAAAAGGTGGTGCATTGGATGAGTTATTTAAAATAAAAGAGGAAGGTTTAGCAAAAGCAGTTGGTTTGGCTATGGGAAAAATAGATATAATGTTTCCTATATTAAAAAATTGGGACTTTGATGTGATGATTAATCATAACAGATATACTCTGTTAAATAGAGAGGCGGATGAAATGTATACTTATGCTCATAGTAAAAATATATCTATTTTTAATGCAGCTCCTTATGCTGGTGGTGTTTTGGCAAAAGGTCCGAGTAACTTTAAAAAAATAACTTATCAAGATGCTTCTGAGGAAAAGCTTACACCTGTTAGAGAGATAGAAAAAGTTTGTAAAAAGTATAATGTTGAAATGGGTGCAGCCGCTTTACAATTTTCAATCAAAGATAAAAGAATTACATCTACAATTTGCGGAGTTACTAGTGTTCAAAGTATTGAAAAAAACCTTGCTTGGGCAAACACAAATATACCAGAGGAATTTTGGAACGAAGTTTTAAAATTACCTTTCTCAACCAAAGATCCTGAATCTGAAAGAAATTATACTCCAGGTTAAATTTTAAAAAATTTAATAATAAATAGACTTAATAGTTGAAAGAATACCTAAATTTAAGAGCAATAGTGGTGTGGATATATATCTATTGCATTGACTCCTTATTTCTATTTTAATTATTCAAATTGAAAGGAGGTCTTAATGGCTAAGTTTTATATACTAGGAAGATATACAGATAAAGGTCTTGGAGGCTTTGTGAGCAATCCAGATACAGATCGAAAAGCTGCTACTACAGCTTTAGCTAAAGCAGGTGGTGCAAAACTGACTGGCTATGCTGGTTTAAGAGGTAAGTATGATTTCATGGTTGAAGTCGAAGGTACTTTTGATCAAGCAGCTGCATCAGGAATGGTTGCAGTTTCAAGTGGGGCTGTAACTGATTTTACTGTATTAGAATCTATCGACTTGAATGGTATTGCAAAAATTGCAAACAAAATGGTTGGTGGCTACAAAGAACCAGGTAAATAATTATAAAACTCCTCCTCTTTTTTTTTAGAGGAGGAGTTAATAATTTTCATAAAGTGTTGGAAACATTTTACCAGATAAATCATCTCCATTTTTATATCCGTTAGCCTCCATAATTGCTCTTTCTTCTCTAGCCCAGTCACCTCTATATATAATTTTTGAGTTTTCTTTTGCCATTCTTAGGGTAAATCTATTTACATCTGATTTTGGGGTTGTTTCATGTAAAGCGCCATGCAAGGTTCTAATATCAAAATAAACACAATCACCCACTTCCAAATCCCATTCAAGAAATTCATAATCTTTTTTATTTTTCAAAATATCCGGAGTAATTTCATATTTTTTTCCATTAACAATTCCTGCTTCACCATCAACTTTATGGCCATCATTAAATCTTGTTCTTAAAAACAGTTTGTTCCATAAGTGAGAGCCTTTAACCCAAGCAATACCATCCTGTTTTTTAACGGGTTCTAATGGTATCCATATAACGCACATTGAACCTTCAAAATCAAAATAAGAAATATCATGATGAAATGGAGGTTTTGATTTTGATCCAGCCTCTCTAAAAAACCAATTATCCATTACAAGATTGATTTTTTTGGCATCTAATAATTCTGAGGCAATTTTAGCTGTTGGAGAATTATAAACAAAATCTGTAAATTCTTCGTGTAAGTTCCAAGTCCAAAAATCCTCCAGATAACTTGGTAGTTTTTCATCCTTAGTATGATTGGTAAATCTAGGACTAGGATTAATTTTAGCTTTATGGATCCCTTCTTTTAACTTTTCAATCCATTTTATATCAAACTTACCTTTAAGATGGATTGCACCATTCTTTTTAAATTCTTTGATCTCATTATCATTTAAAATTTGACTCATGGTTTATTTAATCAATAATAGTCAATATATCATATGAATATTCTTAAAGATAGTTTTGGTAGAAAATTCCCGTACATACGACTTTCTATTTCAGATGTTTGTAACTTCAAATGTGGGTACTGTTTACCTGATGGATACAAAATTAATAAAAGTGACAATAGAAGTTTTTTAAAGATTGAAGAAATTGGAAGACTAGCCAAAGCACTATCCGAATTAGGTGTATCTAAGATTAGACTTACTGGTGGTGAGCCGACTGTAAGAAAAGATTTTTTTGAAATTATTAAGATTATAAAAGAAAATTCAGGGATAAAAAAAACTGTTATGACTACTAATGGTTATAGATTAGATAAAATAGCAAAAGATATTAAGGATAGTGGTTTAGATGGGATTAATATTAGTATTGATAGTTTAGATGCTAATACTTTTAAAAAAATTACAGGTCATGATAGATTAGGTGAAATTCTTAGAGGTATTAAAGAATTACAAAAACTAAATTTCAAAAATATTAAAATTAACGCTGTATTGTTAAAAGGAGTAAATGATACTGAAAAGGATTTTAATAAATGGGCTGAATTTTTAAAACATAATGAAATTGATTTTAGATATATCGAATTGATGCAAACTGGAGATAATATTGATTATTTCAACAACTTTCATGTTTCTGCAAAAAAATTTAATGACTACTTAAATAATAATAATTGGATCATTCAGACATTTGGTAAAGATGCAGGACCATCAAAAAATTATTTAAATCCAAAGTTTAAGGGTAAATTTGGTGTGATTGCCCCCTATTCTAGAGATTTTTGCAAAACTTGTAATAGATTAAGAATTACTGCTAAAGGCGATTTAAGATTATGTTTGTTTGGAAATACTGGAATAAATATTAGACACTTAATGCAAACAGACAATCAAATAGAAGAGTTAAAAGATTTAATTTTAAAACAACTAAACTTTAAAAAAGAGTCTCATTATTTAGAAATCGGTGAAACAGGCTTAACAAAAAATTTATCAACAACTGGTGGTTAATATGAAGAATTTAAAAATAATAAAAAATAATGAATTGAAAGATTGGGCAGAAGAAATTTTTAAAAAAAATTCATTTAATATGGTTGATGTTTCAAGTAAAAAAGAAACATATAGAAGAGCTTTAGCTTCAGGAAAAATTTATGTTGGTAAAGAGGTTTTTAATCTAATTAAAAATAAAGAAATGCCCAAAGGAGATCCCGTTACATTAGCAGAAGTTTCTGCTGTTTTAGGTGTTAAAAAAACTAGTGAATTAATCCCATTATGTCATCCGCTGCCAATTGATCATACAGCTACTAAAATCATTATGCATGATGAAGATAATTCACTTGAAGTTTTTTGTGTTGTATCAGCATATGCAAAAACAGGTGTGGAGATGGAGGCTATAATGGGTGTAAATGCTGCCCTTATAACAATTTATGATTTAAGCAAAATTGTTAATCCTCATTTAAAAATTGATAATGTTAAGTTATTAATCAAAGAAGGTGGCAAAAGTGGTCTATGGAAAAACCCTGATGGTCTTCCAAATTTTTTAAAAGAAATATTTTAATTAAAATATTCATGAAAATACAGATTGAGTTATTTGGAGTAAGCCGAGAGTTCAGTAATCAAGACTTCCTAGAATTTGATATTGAAAATGACTCAACAATTAAAGATATAAGAAAAAAATTAATAGATTATTTAATTAAAAATTTTAATGGTAATGAAAATTTTATAAAAATTGTAAATTCGTCAGTATTTTCTTCAAATGATAATATAATTAGCGACAATTATAAAATAACAAATAATGAAAAAATTGCTATTATTCCTCCAATTGGCGGGGGTTAATGCTTCATACAAAAATCATAGATATTAAAGATAAAAAACTTTCGATTATTAAGGCTGAAAATTTTATTACCTCTACTGAATTTGGAGCATCAATATTTTTTTCTGGAACCGTAAGAAATCAAAATAATAATAAAATTGTAACAGGTATAACCTATGACAGTCATGATGCTCTTGTTATAAAAAGTTTTGAAGAAATTTATAATGAAGCTGAAGAAAAATTAAATATTAAAGATAAAGCAGTATTTATCGAACATGCGAAAGGTTATTTAAATCTTGGCGATATAAGTATTATTATTGCTGTTGCATGCAAACACCGTGATGAGGCTTATGTTTTATCAAGATACATTATTGAAGAAATCAAAAAAAGATCCCCTATCTGGAAAAAAGAACATTATCAAAACAATGAAACAGATTGGTTGAAGGGAAATCCTATTCAATATGAAAAAAATTAATTACTCTGAAGTTACACCAGAAAAAATTTATAATAATAGAAGATTTTTTATTAAATCATTGGGTTTAGGTGTTAGCTCAATTGCTATGACAGCTCTACCATTAATAAATAATGCTAATTCTAATGAAGATAACGAGCTTACAAGCTATAAAGATATTACTACCTATAATAATTATTATGAATTTGGTACAGCTAAAGGAGATCCATATAAGTATGCACAAAATTTCAAAACAAATCCTTGGAATATAACTATTGATGGAGAAGTAGAAAAACCAATACAAATATCAATAGAAGAAATTTTAGAAACATTTGTATCAGAAGAAAGAATTCAAAGACTAAGGTGTGTTGAGGGGTGGTCTATGGTAATACCTTGGATGGGTTTTTCTTTGAGTCAACTTTTGTCAAAAGTAACTCTCACCTCTAAAGCAAAATTTGTAGAGTTTGAAAGCGTTTATGATCCTGAACAAATGAGAGGACAAAAATACCCAGTTTTGCAATGGCCTTATAGAGAAGGATTAAGAATTGATGAGGCAATGCATCCTTTAACTACCGTGGTAACAGGTTTATATGGCAAAAAACTTCCTAATCAAAATGGAGCACCGTTGAGAATTTTTATTCCATGGAAGTACGGCTTTAAAAGTGCAAAAGCAATAGTTAAAATTAAATTAGTTGAAAAAATGCCAACTTCTTCCTGGATGAGAGCTTCACCTAGAGAGTATGGATTTTATTCAAATGTAAATCCTGATGTTGACCACCCTAGATGGTCTCAAGCTACAGAAAGAATTATTGGAAATGATATTTTTGCACCTAGAGTAAAAACTTTAATGTTTAATGGATATGGTGATGATGTAGCAAGTTTATATACTGGGATGGATTTAAAAAAATATTTTTAATGAATAGATATTTTAAGCCAAGTATTTTTTTTTTAAGTTTATTACCTTTTTTAATTATTGTTTATAAAATCTATTTTAATCAACTAGGTCCTGAACCTGTAAAAGAAATTACTCATCATACTGGTGAATGGACGCTAATTTTTATTTGTCTAACCCTTGCTATGAGTCCTTTAAAAAGATTAACAAATTTAACTATATGGATAAAATTTAGACGAATGTTAGGATTATTTGTTTTTTTTTACGCAACCATCCATTTATTAACTTATGTTGGAATTGATTATAGATTTAATTGGACACCAATTTTTGATGATGTTTTAAAAAAAAAATACATCTTTATTGGATTTGCTGCCTGGCTATTATTAATTCCTCTAGTAATTACATCATCTCAAAGAATGATGAGATTATTAAAACATAATTGGAGATTATTGCATAAATCAATATACCTAATAGCCATCTTTGGTGCTCTTCATTATATCTGGCTGTCTAAAACAATTTTTTTTAAACCACTTATTTTTGCGATAATAATTATAATTCTTTTTTTGTTTAGATTTAATTATAGAAAATATAATAATTAATTTAGATTTGTACCCTCAGGGACACAAATTTCAGATCTTGTTAAAAACCTTTTGCCTGTTCCATTGTCGAGAGAAAACATACCTCCCATTCCACTAATACAATCAATAATTAAATCTGTATTTTTCCAGGCTTCATGTTGAGTCTCGCTTATATAAAAAGGAATACCACCAATTTTGCCAATTAAAACATCCCCGTCTCCAACTAAATATTCATTTGCAGGATAACACATTGGAGCGCTTCCATCACAACAACCTCCTGATTGATGAAATAATAAATTTTCACCATGGGTGTCTTTTAACTGTTGAATAAGTTCTAGGGCTGATTTTGTAGCAGTAACTTTCATATTTGTATGGCCCGCAAGTTAATACGGGCCATCATAATCATCTATCTATTAAAAGAAACCTAATTTATTTTCTGCATAAGACACATGTAGATTTTTATTTTGTCTATAGTGGTTAAGCATCATTTTATGAGTTTCTCTTCCTACACCAGATTGTTTATATCCTCCGAATGGTGAGTGAGCTGGATAAGCATGATAACAATTTGTCCATACTATACCTGCTTGAATAGCTCTACCCATTCTATACGCGATATTTCCATTTCTAGTCCAAACACCAGCTCCAAGTCCATAAAGCGTATCATTAGCAATTTCTAATGCATGAGCCTCATCTTTAAACTTTGTAACTGATACTACTGGTCCAAAAATTTCTTCTTGGAAGATTCTCATTTTGTTATCACCTTCAAAAATAGTAGGTTGGATATAATTACCATTTTCTAATCCACTATTTAATTTAGCGACTTCTCCACCACATAGAACTTTGGCTCCCTCTTTCTTACCTAAATCTAAATAAGATTTAATTTTTTCCATTTGTTCTACTGATGCTTGAGCACCAATCATAGTTTCCATTTTTAAAGGATTGTCTTGTACTACCGCTTTCGTTCGAGCAATTACTTTTTCCATAAATTTGTCATAAATTGACTCTTGAACTAAAGCTCTACTCGGACAAGTGCACACTTCACCTTGGTTTAGATTAAACATTACAAAACCTTCAACACATTTGTCTAAAAAGGCATCATCTTTGTCCATGACATCTTCAAAGAAAATATTTGGAGATTTTCCGCCTAATTCTAGTGTTATTGGGATAAGATTTTGTGCAGCATACTGCATAATTAATCTACCGGTAGTCGTTTCACCAGTGAATGCAATTTTTGCTATTCTTTTAGATGAAGCTAAAGGTTTACCTGCTTCTAATCCAAATCCACTAACTACATTAACTACTCCCGGTGGTAAAAGATCACCAATTAATTCCATCATTAACATTATTGATGCTGGTGTCTGTTCTGCTGGTTTAATAACTGAACAGTTTCCTGCAGCTAAAGCTGGAGCTAATTTCCATGTTGCCATCAATAAAGGAAAGTTCCATGGAACGATTTGACCAACTACACCCAAAGGTTCTGGAATATTATAAGAGTATTGAGAATTGCTTATTTCAGCAATTGATCCTTCTTCTGCTCTTATCACTCCAGCAAAGTATCTCCAATGATCAATTACCAGTGGTAAATCTGCTGCCATACATTCTCTAATTGGTTTTCCATTATCTAAACATTCCGCAGTAGCTAAAAGGTTTAGATTTTTTTCAAGAACATCTGCTATTTTATTTAATATGTTAGATCTTGTTGTTATGTCAGTCTTACCCCACTCCTTAAATGCCTCATGTGCAGCATCCAATGCAGCATCTACATCTTTTGCATCAGATCTTGGGACTTGACAAATAACTTCGTTATTTATTGGACTAACATTATCAAAGTATTTACCTGATAATGGTTCAACAAATTTTCCATTTATGTAATTCCCATATTTTTTTTTATATGGAAATGGCACTTTTAAGTGAGAAGTATCTAAGGAAGCCGATACATCACTTTTTATTGTTTCTGTACTCATTTTTTTCACCTCTCTTTTATTTGTTTTTAGCTTATTAGTTATTCTAGTTTTTTTAGAACGCTTCTTAGTCGCAGACTTTTTTGTCACAACTTTTTTTTTAGTTCTCAGTTTTTTTCTAGATTTCTTGGCTGACTTAGTCTTTTTTTTCTTAGCCTTTGTTTTTGCTATTTTTTTTTTAATAGCCATACCAACATTTAACTACCAATTAAAATTAGAGTCTAATTGTAATAATTAAAACTTTCTCGTTGTAATTGTATTTAGTACTATATCTTGTGCTCTAACAATATCTGACTAATAGTTTGGTAATGGACGATAATAAAAAAAAAGAAATTCAATCTGCTACATTTGAAAGACTGTTAAAACATTTAGATGAAAGAAAAGATGTTCAAAATATTGATCTAATGAATTTAGCTAATTTTTGCAGAAATTGTTTGTCTAGGTGGTATAGAGAAGAGGCTGAGAAAAACGGGGTAACTATATCTGATCCTGACGCAAGGGAGCATATTTATGGAATGCCTTATTCTGAATGGAAAGAAAAATACCAAAAATAATTATTTTTCTTTAAGTCTTGGAAATAATTCAACAAAATTACATGGTTTGTGATTAATATCTAATTGATGTTTTAAAATTCCATCCCATGCATCAGTAACACCACCTGACGACCCAGGTAATGCAAAAACATACTTTCCATTTGCTAAAACTGCACAAGCTCTTGACTGTATCGCTGACGTACCAACTGTTTTAAGACTTATTGTTCTAAAAACTTCTCCAAAACCAGGTATTTGTTTATCTGCAATTTCCTCTATAGCTTCTGGAGTAATATCTCTTCCAGTAAGTCCTGTTCCTCCCGTTGTTATTATTACATCAATATCTTTTTTATTAATCCATTCTTTTAATATCAAAACAATATCCTCTTTGTTGTCTTTACATATTTTTCTGTCAATTAAATTATGATTAGCTTCCTTAATTTTTTCTACAAGAATAGCTCCTGATTTATCGTTATCAAAAGTTCTAGTATCTGTTACAGTTAACAAAGCTATATTTACGTTCATAAAATTTTTTAAGTATGATTATATTATCAATATTTTTCCTCATAACATCAATATTATACTCTAGTGTTGGCTTTGGAGGTGGATCGACTTATTTAGCTTTGATGCTTATTTGGGAAATGCCCTTTTACATTATTCCAATTTTGGCATTATTTTGCAATATCATTGTAGTATCAGGAAATTCAATTAACTATATAAGATCAGGAAATCTAAATCTTAATTTGCTTGTTCCATACTTGGTTGGTTCTATTCCTTTTGCATTTTTTGGTGCTTCGATATCGATTTCAAAGGAATTATTTGAAATAATTTTATTTATTATCTTATTTATTGCAGGAATACTTTTGTTGATTAAAAATAAATCATACAGTGATGATGAGATTAAAATAAATTCAGTTCCAAAAGCCATTTCTATATTTATTGGATCTGTTATCGGGTTTTTTTCAGGAATAGTTGGAATTGGTGGTGGCATATTTTTAAGTCCAATTTTATTCTTAATGAAAGCAGGATATCCAAGACATATCGCTACTGCAGCATCACTATTTATTTTAATCAACTCAATATTTGGTATAGCTGGTCAGCTTACTAAAAATATTGTTTTTGAGGAATTTTTGAATTACTGGCCTCTTTTTGTTTGTGTATTGGTTGGAGGTCAGATAGGAAACTTACTAAATATAAAATTGTTATCTAATAAAACTCTTACAATTATTACTTCAATGTTGGTAATTTTTGTATCTATAAGAATGGGTTTAAGACTGATACCATAATCTTGATTTAATTAACTTTTAATATATTTAATCTTGCAATGAAAAATATTAAGCCTTTTGGGCCGTCGATTGGGAAAACTAAAATTTCTAAAAAATTTTTAGATAAATTAAATAATGAATTTGATATGAAATCTAATTCAAAGAAAATTGATTATAGTTCTAAATTAGCTAGTCAAATTAAAAATGAATTAAAAATTTCAAATAATTTCATTAAGATAAATTTAGAAAAAGAATTAATTCAAAACATAAATAAATTTTTATCTAATGATAAAATTAAAAATATTAAGAAAGTTAAAATTTTAAATTTATGGGTAGTTCGTCAATTCAAGAGTGAATACAACCCTATTCATTATCATGAAGGAGATTTGTCAGGTGTTGGTTATTTAAAATTACCAAAAGGAATGACAGATAATAAAATGGTTAATAATAAAAAATTAAAAACAAATGGAACCATTGATTTCATAAATGGTCAAAGAGGATTTCTAAGTAGAAGTATTTACAATGTGGTGCCAAAAATAGGAGATTTATTAATCTTTCCAAACTACCTAATGCATACTGCTTATCCTTTTAATATTGAAGGAGAACGAAGATCATTTTCTTTTAACGCTAAAATTATTTTAAAGAAATAATTTACAATTATATAAACCTTTAGTATAAGTAGCTTGCCGATTTGATCCTATTGCGGGCTTTAACTGCTAAAAAGGAAATTCCCAAATAGAAATCAAAAAGCAAGGTAGTTGAACTGTATTGTGCACCTAGCAAAAAGCTGAAGCACTAAAAAAGTGAGGTCTTAATGGATTTAAATTTTTTCAAACAAACAAGAATATTAGATGGTGGTATGGGGCAAGAACTATTGGCTAGAGGAATGAAGCCTAATGGAACATTATGGAGTGCTAATGCTATATTAAATGAAAATTACCATCAACTTTTAGCAGATACACATAAAGATTTTATAAAAGCTGGTGCCGAAGTAATAGTTACCACAACCTTTACAACTAGAAGAAAAAGATTAAGGGATAATAAAGTTGAAGATAAGTTTGAGTACTTAAATAAAAAAGCTGGTCAAATAGCTCTTAATGTTAAAAAAGAATTTCCAAATATTCTTGTTGCTGGAGGAATACCTCCCCAAGATTTAACCTACGAAGCTGACAAAAGAAGTGAAGAAGAAATTACCAAAAATTTTAATGAACAAGCTAAATTATTAAATGACTATGTTGATTTTTTTTACTTTGATGTATGGAGCAGTATTAAAGAGTTTAAATGTGGAATTGAAGCTATCAAAGAATTTAAGAAACCATATCTAATTGGAATTCATATATCTGAAGGAACTAATTTGCCAAGTGGTGAAAAAATTTCTGATATTAAAGATATTATTGATGATAAGTTGCTTGGTGTGATGCTCTCTTGTGTCTCTCCTGAAAATTATGAAAAAAATTTAGAAGAATTAAAAAATTTAAATGTTCCCTTTGGTTTTAAAATTAATGGATTTATTACAACAAAACCTAAAAATGGTTACACTTCGACCTTTAAAAAATCCAATGGAAATCCAAATGAATTTTTAGGACAAAGAGAAGATCTTACTCCTCAAAAAATTAATGAAATTGCTAAAAAATTTAAAGATAGTGGTGCAACAATACTAGGAGGATGTTGTGAAACAAGACCTTTACATATTGAGGCAATAGCAAAACTCAAATAGTTTTTTTATAATCTGCTTTTTTTACAAAATAAATACCAATACAAACTGCTATTAAAGATATTAAAACTTTTATTGTTATGAGTTCTTTTAGGAATATATAACCTAAAATTGTTCCAAATATTGGTATTAAGTAAGAAACTTGAGATTGAAAGATTAAACCATTATTTTTTAAAATTCTAAATCTTAATAACCAAGCAACTCCTGTTGGAACAATTCCTAAATATATCACAGATATTAATGAGTCTGTTCTTGGAATTGATTGCCAAGGTTGTTCAATAAAACTTACAAGAGGAATTAAAATTATAATTGCCCAAATCAAAATTGATCCAGTTACATTTTCATTTTTTTTCTTACTAATTTTTAAAGTCAAAACACCACCAATGACATAGCAAGTAGAACCTAATAAAATTAATAATGCTGAGATAAAATTATTCTCATCAATTAAAATATTATCTGAAAATAAAAATACTATTCCTGAAAAACCAATTAATATTCCAAATGTTTTAACTAAATTAAATTTTTCATTTTTTGTATAAAAGTGTCCTAATACTGTTGAACTTAATGGTGTAGTAGACATTAAAATAGCTGCTAAATTACTTTGGACCGATTTAACCCCATATGCAATTAAAAAGAATGGGGCTACTAAATTAATAAACCCAATCATTGCAAACCAATGCCAGTCTTTGGAGAAAGCTTCAATTTTTATATTTTTATAATAACAAAGAAGCAAAACTGGAATTGCTCCAAAAAAAACTCTTAAAAAAGCAATTGTTACTGGTCCAAAAGAATAAGTTGCAATTTTAATATTAAAGAAAGCTGAAGCCCAAATTAAAGCCAATATAGTTAATAAAATATAATCAATTAATTTTGGTTGTCTCATTCAGCTATTTCTTTCATTTGACCATTAGTTAATTTTATTAATTGATTAAATTCTATCTCGAAAACACAATTTGGATGTCCGGCAGCAGCAAATACACTTGTAAATCTTTCTAAATTTGTATCAATATAGATTTTCAATTTACTTAAGTGGCCTACTGGGGATACACCACCTATTGTATAACCAGTAATTTTTTTAACATCGTCAGGATTTGCCATTGAAACGTTTTTTTCATCTAAAATTTTTTTAAGTTTATTTAATGAGCATCTTTTATCTCCTGAAACTAAACAAAGTACAAAATTATCTCCTCCACAAAAAAGCAAACTTTTAACAATTGCCCCAACACTACAACCTAAAGCTGTAGCTGCATCTTGGGCAGTTCTTGCTGTTTGCTCTAAACATAAAATTTCTAGACTTGGGTCAAATTCCTTAATTGATTTTTCAGCTCTTTTTACTGGTTCTTTTTCCAATATTGGGTTCATAGATTTTAAAAATTCTTGTGAAATAATATTGAATAAATACACCACTTATGTGAAAATTGCATAGGTGTTATTTATTAAATAAGCAATATTTTTCATAATTATTTTGTTAATTACCAACCATAAAATTACATAGGAGACAAAATGAGTGCAGCAAATGTTTTAAAATTTATTAAAGAGAAAGAAGCAGAATTTGTAGATCTGAGATTTACTGACCCAAGAGGAAAACTTCAACATTTAACAATGGACGCAACAGTTGTTGATGAAGAAATGTTAAACGAAGGTGTATTTTTTGATGGATCATCAATTGCTGGTTGGAAAGCTATTAATGAGTCTGACATGATTTTAAAACCTGACACTGCAAGAATGTTTATGGATCCATTCACTTCTCATAATACTGTTGTTTTATTTTGTGATATTTTAGATGCTGTAAAAAAATCTCCTTATGAAAGAGATCCTAGAGGTGTTGCTAAAAAAGCTGAAGAATATTTAAAATCATCAGGAATTGGTGACAAAGCTTTTTTTGGTCCTGAGCCTGAATTCTTTGTATTTGATGATGTAAGAATTAAAAATGATATGAACGAATGTGGATTTAAAATAGACAGTAAAGAAGGTCCATATAATTCTGGAAAAGAATATGAAAATGGAAATATGGGACATAGACCTCCGGTTAAAGGTGGTTATTTCCCGGTGCCGCCCGTTGATAGTGAACAGGATATGCGTGGTGAATATTTAAAAAATTTAAAAGAAGTTGGAATTAAAGTTGAAAAGCATCATCACGAAGTTGCCCCAAGTCAACATGAGCTTGGAATGTATTTTGGAACGTTAGTTGATCAAGCAGATAATGTTCAATTATATAAATATGTCGTTCAAATGGTTACTCATTCATTTGGTAAAACAGCAACCTTTATGCCTAAACCTGTAGCAGGGGATAATGGTTCAGGTATGCACATTCACCAATCAATTTGGAAAGGTGATACACCAGTATTTTCTGGTGACGCATACGCTGGCTTATCAGAAACTGCTTTACACTATATTGGTGGAATATTAAAACATGCTAAAGCAATTAATGCTTTTGCAAACTCAACTACTAATAGTTACAAAAGATTAATACCTGGCTTTGAAGCACCAGTGCTTCTTGCATACTCAGCAAGAAATAGATCAGCATCTTGTCGTATACCAATTACATTAAGTAAAAAAGGTGCAAGATGTGAAATAAGATTTCCAGACGCTTCTGGAAACCCTTATTTAACTTTTGCTGCAATGCTTATGGCTGGACTTGATGGAATTAAAAATAAAATTCATCCAGGTGAGTCTTTTGATAAAGATTTATATGAATTACCACCTGAAGAAGTTAAAGCTATCCCAACTGTTTGTGGCTCTTTAAGAGAAGCTATGGAGAGTTTAGATAAAGATAGAGAATTTTTAACTCAAGGTGGTGTATTTACAGATGATCAAATTGATGCTTACATTGCACTTAAGTTTGAGGAAATTCATAAATTTGAACATGCACCTCATCCAGTTGAGTTTGAGATGTATTACAGTAGCTAGTAATTAATTACTGTCTAGTTGTTGCAATTGTATCTTTGTTAACACCTTTTTTGACAACGTAGTCCTGAGTGCCGTTGGCACCAGTTTCTACTTCTTTACGAAGATCTTTGAAAAAAGTTCTTTGCTTTAAAGAATTCTTAAGGTTTTTAACAAGATTTTTAAATTCAAATGTATTCATATGAGATTCTTATAATAGTTATGCAATAAACGCAATACTGATATGCAAATAATAGTATAATAGTTTTTATTCTATTTTGAAAGACTCTCCACAACCGCAACGCTCAGTTTCATTTGGATTATTAAAAACAAATGAAGAGGATAACTCCTCTTTCTTATAGTCCATTTCTGTACCGAGAAGGTACATAATTGCTGCAGAATCTACGAATACCTTAACGCCTTTTTCTTCAATAACTTCGTCATTTGGATTGACTTCCTTAGTATATTCCATAACGTAAGACATTCCTGCGCATCCACCAGTTTTAACAGAGACCCTTACACCTAAAGAATTTTTTTCAGCATTAGACATAATTTCTTTAATTCTTGATGCTGCATTATCACTTAATTTAATTATTGGGTTCATTATAAATTTAATTCTAGTTTTGCTGCTTCAGACATCATATCCTTATTCCAAGGGGGGTCCCAAACTAATTCAAGATCAACATCTTCTATTCCTTCTACTTGCATGGCACCCTCTTTTACTTCTTTAGGCAAACTTTCTGCAACTGGACAGTTAGGGGTAGTTAAAGTCATCTTAATTTTTGCGTGATTTTCATTTTCAACCTTAACATCATATATCAAACCTAGTTCATATATATTTACAGGTAACTCTGGATCATAAATTTTTCTAATTTCTTCTATAATTTGATCTTTTTTTATCATCTCTTAATTCTCCGTTTTAACTTCCTCTTTTTTACCTTCAAAAGCAGATACTAAAGTATGCCAAGATAGTGTAGCACATTTTACTCGCATTGGATATTGCTTCACACCAGATAAACACATTAACTTTGTTTTTTCATCTTCTTGTAAATTTTCTGATTTGAGTTCTGGGTTTTCTTTAATCATACCTAAAAAATCCTCAACTATTTCTTTAGCCTCATGTTCATTTTTACCTTTGATAAGGTCTGTCATAATTGATGCAGATGCCATAGAAATTGCACATCCACTACCTTCAAAAGAGATATCCTCAACTATTTTTTGACCATTCAATTTTAGATAAACATGAACGTTGTCTCCACATAAAGGGTTATGACCTTTGGCATCTTTATTAAAACTATCAGTCTTACCAAGATTTCTTGGGTTCTTACCATGCTCTAAAATTATTTCTTGATATAATTCTTTTAAATTCATTTTAAATTAAATATCTTCTTACAATTATTTATAGCGCTATTAAGTTTATCAAGATCATCTTTAGTATTATAAATGCCGACTGATGCTCTTGAGCTTGCTGGTATATTTAATTTATCATGAAGTATTTGACAACAATGATGACCAGCTCTTATTGCAACACCCTCTTCATCTAATATTGTTGCTACATCATGTGGATGAATACTTTCTATGGTAAAAGATAAAACACCACCTTTATTTTTTGGATTACCTATTAATTTAACTGAATTATTTTTTTGCAGTAACTCTTGTCCATACTCAACAAGTTCTGCTTCGTGTTTCATGACATTATCAATTCCAACACTCTCTAAAAATTTTATGGATTGATCAAATGCTATTACTTGAGCAGTAGCCATTGTTCCAGCTTCATATTTATTTGGTAAATCTCCATATGAGATTCTATCTTTTTTAACTTCATTAATCATGCCGCCCCCACCTTGGTATGGTGGTAATTCCTCTAACCACTTTTTTTTACCATAAAGAACACCTAAGCCCGTCGGACCATACATTTTATGACAAGAAATTGCGTAAAAATCACAATCTAAATCTTGCATATCCAATCTCAAATGTGGTGCCCCCTGGCAACCATCAACTACAACAATAATTCCTTTAGAATGCGCTAGCTGAGTAATCTCTTTGATTGGTAGAATAGCTCCAGTTACGTTTGAAAGATGTGTAATCGAGATTACTTTAGTTTTAGAAGTTATTTTTTTTTCAACTTCCTCTAAAGTGATTTCACCTTCTTCGTTAATTTCTGCAAAATTAATTTTGATATTCTTTGATTTTCTTAAAAAATGCCATGGAACGTAATTAGAATGATGTTCTAATTCAGTAATAAGAATTTCATCACCTTCTTGTAAATAATTTTGACCTAAAGTATTAGCAACTAAGTTGAGAGCCTCTGTTGCACCTTTGGTAAACACAATTTCATTTTTATCTTGTGCATTAATATATCTTTGAACTGAGGTTCTTGTATTTTCATATAAATTAGTCGCAGCTACAGCAAGGTAATGTACGCTTCTCCCAACATTTGAAAATTGTTTAGTATAAAATTCATTAATTCTATCAATTACAACTTTTGGTTTTTGAGAAGAGTTTGCACTATCCAAATAAACTAAATCATTATTTTGAATTTTTTCATCAAAAATTGGAAATTCTTTTTTTACTTGATCAATATTCATTCATTTATACCCATAAGTTTTTTTACTAAAGATTTAACTTCATTATTTGTAATTTTTTCAATAACTTCATTCAAAAAACCATTTGTTAACAATTTTTTTGATTGTTCATAACTTAAACCTCTAGACATTAAATAGAAAATAGAGTCCTCATCAACGTTTCCTGATGTAGAGCCATGTGAGCATTTTACATCATCTGCATAAATTTCTAATTCAGGTTTTGCATTAAATTCTACTTCATCGCTAAGTAACAACGCTCTACTTAATTGATATCCATCTGTTTTTTGCGCTTTAGAATTTACGTATATTTTACCTTGATAAATACCTTTAGAATTTTCATTTAAAACACTCTTTATTAATTGATAACTTTTACAATTTTCTTCATTGTGATTAATATTAGTTTTAATTTCATGATGTTTTTTAACATCCAAATCAATTATTCCATTTAATACAACTGAGCCATATTCATTGTTTAAAGAACAGTTAATATCATGTTTTAAAAACTTAGACCCTTTAGACAGAATAAAATACTCTAAATGACTATTTTTTTCTAAGCTAAGATCTTTAAAAGAATATTTAAAATTTAAATTTTCATTAATATCCAAACTATAGTTTTTGAGAATAGAGTTCTTACCAATATTAATTTTTTGTCTAAAATTTAAAAAATTATTATTCAAATTTTCATTTGATATATTGATTATATTTAATGAGGCATCATCTTCTAATTTAATATCTAGTCGAATATTTATGCCAACATTGTTTAAATTATTTGACAAATAGTTGAATAAAATTAACGGTTTTTTAAATTGATAACCACTTTTTACTAAAATTTTAGTGTAATTAGAAACAAAAGCAGTGTTTAAATTTAATAATGAATTTCTACTTAGTTCTTTTTCTAAATCTGAATTCTGTTCTACAACTACTTGCTGCTCATCTTCATAACTAAAATCTATCTTTGAAATAATACCATCAATAAAAACAATTTTATTATGCTCTAAGTCAACTATGAAATTATTATCAATATTAGATTGCTCTTCTTTTTTCGAAAAATTAATATCTTTAAAGTTTGTCGTAATAATTTGTTTTAGATCTGAAAATTTCCAATCTTCTAGTCGTTTGTTTGGAAATCCATTTTTAATAAAATTATTAAAACTTCTCTCTTTTATTTCTTTTTGAGAACTGGAAAAATTTTTTTTATTAAGATAATTCTCAAAATTAAGTTTAATGTTATTTTCCATTAATTAAAATCCTCGTACCCAACTTTTTCTAACTCTTTAGCTAATTCATAATCACCTGACTTAATAATTTGTCCATTTTTCAGAACATGAACAAAATCTGGTTTAATATAATCAAGTAATCTTTGATAATGGGTGATAATTAAAAAAGAGTTTTCTTTATTTCGTAATGAATTTACTCCTTCGGATACGATTCTTAAGGCATCAATATCCAATCCAGAGTCTGTTTCATCCAATATAGATAATTTTGGATTTAAAATAGACATTTGTAAAATTTCATTTTTTTTCTTTTCACCACCTGAAAATCCTACATTAAGTTGTCTACTTAATATTTTTTCATCAAATTTTAATTCTAAAGATTTTTGTTTAATTAATTTTAGGAATTCAATTGCATCCAATTCTTTTTCACCACGAGCTTTTTTAATTGCATTAATTGAGGTTTTTAAAAAAGTATTTGTATTAACCCCTGGAATTTCTAGTGGATACTGAAATGCTAAAAATATTCCTTTATGAGCTCTCTCCTCAGTTTCTAAAGCTAATAAATCTTCTCCTTCAAACGTAACTGTTCCATTAACTTCATAGCCTTTTTTTTCCTGATAAAATATTGGATAGTGTGCTTTTACCTGATCCATTAGGACCCATAATCGCATGGACTTCACCAGGATTAATATTCAAGTTAAGTCCTTTTAATATTTCTTTGTTTTCAATTTTTGCTTTTAAACTATTAATGTTTAACATTTAACCAACACTCCCCTCTAAGCTAATTCCAACTAATTTTTGTGCCTCTACCGCAAATTCCATTGGAAGCTGTTGTAAAACTTCTTTGCAAAATCCATTTACTATCAAACTAACTGCTTCTTCTTGATTCAATCCTCTCTGATTACAATAATACAATTGTTCATCACTGATTTTTGATGTTGTTGCCTCATGTTCAATATTGGATTTAAGATTTTTATTTTTTATATATGGAATAGTGTGTGCACCACATTTATTACCCATTAATAATGAGTCACATTGAGTAAAATTACGTGAATTATCTGCTTTAGAGGATATGTCTACTAATCCTCTATACATCATGTCAGAATTTCCAGCTGAAATCCCTTTGGATATTATCTTGCTTTTTGTATTTTTGCCTAGGTGTATCATCTTAGTTCCTGTATCAGCTTTTTGATGATTATTAGTGATTGCAATTGAATAAAATTCTCCAACCGAGTTATCTCCTTTTAATATGCAACTTGGATATTTCCACGTTATTGCAGAACCAGTTTCTACTTGTGTCCATGAAATTTTGGAGTTTTTACCTTTGCATAAACCTCTCTTGGTTACAAAATTATAAATTCCTCCTACGCCATCTTTATCTCCAGGATACCAGTTTTGAACTGTTGAATACTTTATTTCAGCATCATCAAGAGCAATCAACTCAACATTAGCTGCATGTAGTTGATTTTCATCTCTCATAGGTGCAGTACATCCTTCTAAGTAACTAACGTAACTTCCTTTATCAGCAATAATTAATGTTCTCTCAAACTGTCCTGTCTCTGAAGCATTAATTCTAAAATATGTTGACAGTTCCATTGGACATTTTACATTCTCTGGAATATATACAAATGAACCATCTGTAAAAACTGCAGAATTAAGAGTTGCAAAAAAATGATCTGTTGTTGGAATTACAGAGCCTAAATATTTTTTAACTAAATCAGGATGTTTTTGGATCGCCTCAGACATTGAGCAAAAAATTATTCCTTGTTTAGTCAACTCTTCTTTAAAAGTTGTAGCCACAGAAACAGAGTCGAATACAGCATCAACTGCTATACCATTTAATCTTGCTTGTTCCTGAAGAGGAATTCCAAGTTTATTATAAGTTTCTAAAAGTTTTGGATCAAGTTCATCTAAACTTTTAGGTTTGTCATCCATACTTTTTGGAGCTGAATAATAATACAAATCTTGATAATCGATTTTTGGAAACTTAGGTTTTTGCCAATCAGGTTCTTTTAATTGTTTAAATCTTTCAAAAGCTTTAAGTCTAAAATCAAGCATCCATTGAGGTTCTTTTTTAATATTTGAAATAAACTTTATTACATCTTCATTTAAACCCTTCGGTGCCCTAGTGTTTTCAATATCAGTTGAAAAACCGTATTTGTAATCTTTTAAATTATCAATTTCTTTTTGTCGATTATCCATGTTTTAAATTCTTTGATCGTTATTATTTTTTAGTAAATCCTCTAAGCTTTTCTTTTCAAAAAAACTGTTAATATGTGTTTCAAGTTCATCCCAAAGATTATGAGTTGAGCATTTTGTAGCTTTGCCATTACAACCTTTTTTTGACTCTTTTTTACACTGCATGGTTTTTACTTTTTCATCAACAGCATGAAAAATGTTCGTAAGTTTTATTTCGTCAGGTTTCTTAGATAGAATATATCCACCCTGAGTTCCTCTGATACTTTGAACAATTTGATTTTTTTTTAATTTAGAAAAAATCTGCTCCAGATAATCAAGTGAAATACCTTGGCGTAGAGAAATATCTCTTAGCGATACAGGATTGATACTATCAAACCTTGCAAGATCAACGAGTGCCATTACGGCATATCTTCCTTTTGATGTTAGTTTCATTTTACCCTTTTAAATTGAGCGTTTTTATACATACCTGACTAAAATGGTCAAGTATACATTACTATAAAAAAACTAACATATTGTCGCTCACTTGTGATAAACGTAGTTTTTTTTTGAGAATAATAATCAATATCGTATATGGACAATAAAATTTTAGAAATATTTATTCCAGGTCCTGCTGGAAGACTTGAGGCAAAATATTACAAAAGTAAAAAAAATACTTCTCCAATTGCACTAGTATTACAACCTCATCCTCAATACGGAGGAACAATGAATAATAAAGTTGTAGTAGATACTTTTCATACATTTATGGATAATGACTTTTCAGTATGTAGGGTAAATTTTAGAGGCGTTGGTAAGAGTGATGGAGAGTTCGATAATGGACAAGGTGAACTAGCCGATGCAGCAGCCGCATTAGATTGGCTTGAAAGAGAAAATTTTGATAACTCACAATGTTGGGTATCAGGATTTTCTTTTGGGTCATTAATAGCTATGCAACTATTAATGAGAAGACCTGAGATAAATAGATTTATCGCAATTTCTCCTCAGCCAAATGTTTACGATTTTTCATTTTTATCTCCATGTCCTACATCTGGGTTAATGATTTATGGAAAAAAAGATGAATTGGTACCCTTGGAATATATCACAGAACTAGATAAAAGATTAAGTGCTCAAAAAGGTATCAAGGTTGAGTTTCAATCTATTCCTGAAGCTAACCATTTTTTTTCAAAAACAGAGGAGTCTTTGATTAAAAATCTTGATAAATATATAAAAAAAGAAACTGCACTTTACTAAAAATTTTCAACTAACTTACCGCCTACTGTAGGAACCTCACAACCAGTAGTCTTTGGATATGATATCGGCAAATTTAAAAATGATCTAATTGCGAGATATCCAAATGCTTGGGACTCAATAAAATCTCCATTATAATCATAATCATCGATTGAGCTTAAACTTATATTTTTTTTATTTGATAAATAATCTTTTATATTTTGGATAAGAAAGTTATTTTTTCTACCTCCACCACAAACTAAATACTTGATTGGAATATTATTGTCATTTGCATATTCAACACCTCTCGATATTAGGTAGGCAGTAAAATTAGTAATCGTTGCACAACCATCTTCTAAGGACAATCCCCTAGCAAATGAAATATCAAAATCTTTTATATCTAAAGATGTCTTGAAAGATTCGATTTTAAAATTATCAATTGCTTGATTTAAAATTAATTGATCTACCTTACCAGATTTTGCAATAGAACCATTTGAATCAAAATTATTTTTTGAATTTTTTCTTACCCATTCATCAATCATGCAATTGCCTGGGCCCGCATCGAAAGCTTCTATGTTAATCTCTAAGTTTTCATCATTTTTATTTATTTTTGTAATATTTGAAATTCCTCCAATATTAAGAAAACAAATAGGAAAATTTATGTTGTTTTTTTTAATTATATTTTTAGATAATAAGTTGTGAAAAATAGGAGTTAATGGAGCTCCTTGTCCTCTATTTAATATATCTTCTTGTCTAAAATCATAAACAACTCTTTTTTTAGTTAATTGAGACATTAACTTTCCATCCCCTAATTGTTTTGTAATATTTTTATTAGGACTATGAAAAATTGTTTGACCATGAAATCCGACAAAATCAATCTCATCTTTATAATCTAATGATATTTGGCTAACAATTTTGCTATGAAACACTGTAATTTCTCTCTCGAGCTCATTTAATCTTGAAGTATACAGCTCCAAATCATCAATAGTTAAAATCAAATTTCTTAATTCTATTAATTGTTGATGTAAATTTTTATCATATTCAAAATATTCATCTAAAACATTAACAAATTCATTAAATCCATCCGACCTAATCAATGATACATCAACCCCATCCATTGAAGTTCCACTCATTAATCCAATAGCTGTGTATAATTTTTTTTTCATTAATATTTTTTTTAATAAAAATTTGTATATTGTGTAACTATAAGCTTATGAATAAATTTTTAAAAGAATTTAAAGATAGAGGCTTCTTCTATCAATGTACAAACGAAGATGAATTATCCAGTCTGATGGATAAGGAAAAAATTAAAGCATACATTGGTTTTGATTGTACTGCTGAAAGTTTACATGTTGGTAGCTTATTACAAATCATGTGTCTTAGATTATTACAAAAAAATGGTCATAGACCGATTGTTCTCCTTGGTGGAGGTACAACAAGAATTGGTGATCCATCTGGAAAAGATAAGACAAGAAAAATATTAAGTGAAGATGAAATTGAGAGAAATATTAAAAATATAAAAGATATACTAAAAAAATTTTTAGATAACGATGATCCAGAAACAAAACCTATTTTTGTAAATAATTATACATGGCTTAAAGATTTAAATTACATTTCTTTTCTAAGGGATATAGGTAAACATTTTACTATAAATAGAATGTTAACCTTTGATAGTGTAAAATTAAGATTAGATAGGGAACAATCTTTAAGCTACATGGAATTTAATTATATGATTTTGCAAGCTTATGATTTTCTAGAATTAAATAAAAAAGAAAATTGTGTTTTACAAATTGGAGGATCAGATCAATGGGGAAATATTGTTAATGGGGTTGAACTTATTAAAAGATATTCAAATAAACAAAGTTATGGTCTAACCACGCCTTTAATTACTTTAGCGACAGGAGCTAAAATGGGTAAATCTGAAAATGGAGCAATATGGTTAGATGAAAAATTTTTATCAGCCTATGATTATTGGCAATTTTGGAGAAATACAGATGACAGAGATGTTATAAAATTTTTGAAAAATTTTACTGATTTAGAAATAGAAGAAATAAAAAAAATTGAAAATGATAATATCAATGATCTTAAAATACTTTTGGCCAATGAAACAACATCTATGCTTCATGGTGAAGATGCTGCTAAAAATTCAGAGCAAGCTGCAAAGGAGGCTTTTTCAGGTAATACACTTGGTTCAAATTTGCCTTCTATAAAAATTGATTCAAAAAATATTGATAATAAATTTGATATAATTGATCTAATTATTCTCTCAAAATTAGAAAAATCTAAGAGTGAAATAAGAAGATTAATTAAAGGTAGTGGAGTAAAAATTAACGATGAAATTGTTTCTGATGAAAAATTAGTTATTACAAATAATTTTTTTAATGAAAATTACCTTAAACTTTCTATTGGAAAAAAAAGACATTTAAAAATTGAATTAGATTAATTTTTTTTAATCTTTTCAAGTGTCCTTGTTATAAATCTTGGAGTTAATGTTTTTATTGGATTTACTGTGGTTTTAAGATTTTTTGGTGGTCCTTTCACTTTAAAACTTACACCAAAAACACCCTCCCCAACTTTTTTTCCAATAAGCAAATCTCCTAATAAAGGAATAGATGCAATTGATCTATTAATTGTAGTTGCTGGAACTAATGTGCCTCTTAAACTGATTAAATTGTCTTCTTCAATATAGCCTTCTATTAAAATAGATATTGCTGGTCCAATTGCATACAATTCTTGAATTGTCATTAACTTATCTTTATTTGTAAAATTCATCTCAAAATCTGTAAACCTGACCCCTTCTCCAGTTAGCAAGTCTGCTATTCCTTGAAGAGAAGCAAGTGTCAACAACTTTGCTAATGCTGGGATTTCTTTAACTTTAAAGTTATTTATAATTAATTTTGAATTTGAAATTCTGTCTTTTTTAATGGAATAAAAATCTAAATATCCTTCATCTGTTTCTTCAAAACCCTTAATGAATTTATATCTATTCACCAAAGGTTTAGCTTTAGACGAGTAAAGAGTAGTTATTTTTTCGTCATTTTTATTAGTGTTTATTGTAAATTTTAAATCTTTATTATTTTCAAATATTGCAGAAATTTCGGCTTGATATAATTTATTATCTACAATTTGAAGATTGCCATTCAAATCTTTTACAGCATTGTATTTATCCAA
>CACJRE010000011.1 GCA_902595745.1 uncultured Pelagibacteraceae bacterium | reverse complement strand
AAGTAATAAAAGATAAATAAATTTTGATGTAATATAGATTCATCAATCGTAAAAAGTAGAATTCTTATCAAGTAGACAAATATCTTAGATAAGAAGTAAGTTTGAATACCAAATAAAAAAATTCCAACTAGGCTTCGAATAAGTCCAAAAAATTTTGCTCCATTAAAACCTAATGAAGATCTCAATAATACTGCAAAGGGTAAACCAAATTTTTGAGAAGGTTTTCCAATTATATTTGAAAACAAATATACAAAAAATGATCCAAGTATTGTTCCAAAAAAAACAACAAATGCATTTAAATTATACATAAGATAAAGCGAAGCTATTAAAGAAAATCCAATTAGACTCTGAACATTTGCTCCCCAGAAACAAAATAAATCTTTCCAGTTCCAAGTTTTATAATTTGGATTTACTGAAGCTAAGTCCCAGTTTGAAAGAGAATATTTGACTTTTGGTTGATTCACTAAGATTATTTTAAACTAATAAATTTTACTGTCCATACAAGAGAGTTGGCAACCAAAGAGCAATCTGAGGAAAAATTATTATCAAAACTAAACCAATTATTTGAAGAACCATAAATTGCATCATTCCATAGTAAATATCTTTTAAATCCCATTCAGGAACAACTCCTTTTAAAAAATACGCTGATAAAGCTACAGGTGGAGATAGCCAGGCGGTCTGGAGATTGACTGCAACTAATATTGCAAACCAAGTTAAATTAAAACCTAAAGCTTCAATTAATGGCAAAATGATTGGTACAATAATCATAACAATTGGAACCCATTCCAGTGGCCAACCTAATAAAAATATGGCAACCATTACAATTGCTAAGATTACATATTTGTTCATTTCTAAACCTAATAAAAACTCTGTTAATAAAGTTGGAGTACCTAATCTTGCAAAAACAGCTCCAAAGAAATTTGATGCTGCAACTAAAACCATAATTAAAGCAGTAATCTCTAAAGTTTTAACTAGAGCTTCTTGAAGTTTAGATAAAGTTAATTTTTTATATGCCAATGAAAGTAATAATGCTCCCATTGCACCACAACCAGCGGCTTCTGTTGGAGTTGCAAAACCAAACAAAATACTTCCTAATGCAGCAAAGACTAATGCTGCTGGAGGAACTAAACCTAAGAAAAATTCAATCCAAACTTCTTTCATGCTTGCTGCTCTCATTTCTACTGGAATGACTGGACCAAGTTTTGGATTAATCATGCATCTTATTGTTGTGTAACCAGCGTACAAACTTGCAAGTAAAATCCCAGGAATTATAGCTGCTGCAAATAGATCAATA
Organism: uncultured Pelagibacteraceae bacterium; assembly: GCA_902595745.1. Classification (GTDB taxonomy): domain Bacteria; phylum Pseudomonadota; class Alphaproteobacteria; order Pelagibacterales; family Pelagibacteraceae; genus Pelagibacter. Next base: position 23,989 of record CACJRE010000011.1, on the reverse strand, counting down.
ACCGGAATTTCCATAATTGGGCCCATTACGACAAGCATAATACTTGGTGGAATTAAAATTCCTAAAGTTCCACCAGCAGTAATTGTACCTGCAGCAAGTCTTACGTCATAGCCAGATCTGTTCATTGATTTTGCAGCCATGATACCTAATATGGTTACAGAGGCTCCAACAATTCCAGTTGCGGCAGCAAAGATAACTGAAACGAACAAAACAGCATAGTATAATGCACCTCGTACCCTTGCTAACATCATTTGAAATGATGAGAATAATCTTTCCATTAGTCCTGCTTGTTCCATCATAATACCCATAAAGACAAAGAGTGGGACGGCGGCAAGTGTTTGTTCGGTCATGACCATCGAGAATTGAAGGGTCATTAAATAAAAAACTAATTTACCAAAGCCTAAATAACCAAATACAAATCCTAAAAATATCAGTGTGAATGAAATAGGGAATCCGACAAAGATTGCAAAGAGCATTACACCAACTAAAATAAAACCTAGGTATGCAGGATTTATAAACTCAGCTATCATTTTTATTCATCCTCTCCTGGCCACTTTCCTCTTGTGGCAGCCCAATAGCTTTTAAATAATTCTGAGATCCCTTGAATTAAAAGAAATATAATACCTATTAATAAACAGGTTTTAATAGGCCACATATATGGCATCCAGGTAGTATCCATTCCTCTCTCGCCTCTTTGAATAGATTCTCCTACATAGCCAACCGTCATATAAAGAAATACTATAAGACCTGGAAAATAAAATAGAATATATAACCAAAAATCAATTGTACCTTGGTTTTTAGTTTTGAAATTTCTATATAAAAAATCAGCTCTGATATGAACACCTTTAGAAAGTGCATATCCAGCTCCCAACATAAAAAGTGCACCGTATAAAAATCTACTTATATCATAAGCCCATATTGTTGGAGCATGAAATAATTTTCTTGCAAGAACTTCATAGGTCATTGCAAAAATTAGTGGCATTAAAATCCAGCAAACAATGTTACCAACCCATTTGCTAAATTTATCTATATTTACAATTAAACTTGCCATCCATGACGGCATATCACTTGGCATTTTACCAGAACCACCTCGCCTTTCGGCAATCATTTCATCTGATATATCTAATTTAGTTGGTTCTTCAGCCATAAAAATTTTGTTAAAAAAAACTAGAGCGGACTATTAAGTCCGCTCTAATAAATTAAAGATTAATTATTGGATTACTTTAATGTTGCTGCGTGAGCCATTCCTAGCTTCGCATTTGACATTTGAGCACCACTCCAGAAAGGAACTGCGATGTCCGCAAATTCTTTCATAGAGTCCCAAACTTCTTTAAAGAATGCATTTTTAGCTGCGTTTGTTTCCAAACTTTTCTTAGCGGCAGCCATGTATTCAGTAAAGTAATCAGAAGGAGTATCCTCTAATTTTACACCATGAACTTCTGTAAGCTCTCTTAAAGCTTTTCCGTTTTCATAGATTCTGTAACTTAGAGATTTTGCTAAAGAAGCATTTGCAGCAACTTCAAGCGACTTCTTCTCATGGGCAGTCATAGCATTGTATGTTTTTTCCAGTAATGTAAAAGTCAGCATTTACGACTACTTGGTGTAAACCTTGTAGGTAGTAGTGCTTTAATACTTTTTGAAAACCAAACGTTAAGTCTGGCTTAGGACAACACCATTCAGCAGCATCAATTGTACCTGCTTCTAAAGCTGGCAGAATATCTCCACCTCCCATAGCTACAGATGCAATTCCGATATCTTTGTATGTTTGTCCTGGAATTCCTGGAGGAGTTCTGAATTTATATTTTCTAAAGTCAGCCATATCTTTAATTGGTTTTGGAAACCAACCTAAAGCTTCTGGACCAACTGGTTGAATCATAAATCCTTTGATGTCTCTTCCCATTTCTTTCCATAGTCTGTCATATAGCTCTTTTCCACCGCCATATTGGAACCATGATAAAAATGCAATGTTGTCAATACCAACACCACCACCTGCTACTGGCGAACCAAACAACATAGCGGCAGGGTGATCACCTGACCAATAGTGTGTCCAAGCAAATCCACAATCGATAAGTCCTTTATCAACTGCATCTAAAGTTTCTTTTACACCTACAACAGCTCCTGCAGGCATAATTTCAAACTTAAGAGATCCACTTGTCAAAGTTGTTACAGTGTCAGTGAAGTCTTTTAACATTTTAACTTCATCAGCCTTAGTATTAAGAACTGTCTGACATTTTAATGTTTTTGCAGCATTAGCATTTGAAATAAATCCAAACACCATTGCAACTGCAAATAACGTTGAAATGATTTTTTTCATTTGTTTCCCTCTCTTTATTTTTAAAAATGAAACCTTGTCAAAGAATACACCTCAAAACAAGTGTTAATATTGTGTTATTTTGATTTTTTTCACTATAATTGTTATTAAAAAAAAATTTTAATTTATAAAGATTCTAAACTTAATGGACAATTTTGATTTCATAATTTTAGGTGCTGGATCAGCAGGATGCGTACTTGCTAACAGATTATCTGAAAACCCTGATCATAAAGTTTTGCTGTTAGAAGCTGGTGGAAAAGATAATTACCCTTGGATACATATCCCTGTTGGTTATTTCAAAACAATGCATAATCCTAATACAGATTGGTGTTATCGAACAGAGCCAGACGAAAGTATGAATAACATTTCAATTAGGTATCCAAGAGGAAAAACTTTAGGGGGTAGCTCTTCAATTAATGGATTGTTATATATAAGGGGACAGCATCGAGATTATGATCTTTGGAGACAATCGGGAAATACTGGTTGGGGTTGGGATGATGTATTGCCATATTTTATAAAAGCTGAAAATCAAGAAAGAGGTAAAAATGAATTTCACGGCGTTGGTGGGCCCCTTTCAGTTTCAGATCAAAGAATACATCTTCCTCTATTAGATGAATTCCAAAATGCAGCTGAAGAATTTGGAATTCCTAAAACCAAAGACTTTAATACTGGTGACAATCATGGATGTGGTTATTTTCAGGTAACACAAAAAGATGGTTTTAGATGTAGCACTTCTGTTGGTTACTTAAATCCAATCAAAAATAGAAAAAATTTAAAAATCATTACTAATGCACATGTTAAAAAAATTAACTTTGTTAATAAAACAGCAAAGGATGTAGAGTTTTGGGTGGGTAATGAACTAAAAAAAGTAGAAGCTAATAGAGAAGTTATTATCTCATCTGGAGCTATTGGTTCACCACAATTATTACAAGTATCAGGAATAGGAAATCCTGAAAAACTTAAAAACTTAGGTATTGAAATTGTTAAACATTTAAATGGTGTTGGTGAAAATTTACATGATCATTTAATGCTTCGACCCATTTATAAAATTAATGGATTAAAATCACTAAATAAAAAGATTAATAGTTTATTTGGAAATTTAATGATTGGACTTGAATACATATTTAAAAGATCTGGTCCAATGACAATGGGAGCAAGCCAACTATGTATGTTTGCAAAAAGTGATCCATCACTTGAGCTTCCAGATTTACAATGGCACGTTCAACCAATGAGTATGGACACATTAGGTGCAACCAAAAATCACGATTTTCATGCCTTCACCCCTACTGTTTCAAATATAAGACCAACTAGTAGAGGACATGTAAGCATTGTGGACAAAGACTCTAGAACTTATGCTAAAATTAAACAAAACTATCTTTCTACAGATCATGATCGAATGGTTGCTGCAAAAGGTCTTAAATTAACAAGAAAAATTATTTTAGAATCAGAAACTTTTAAAAAATACACTCCTGAAGAATATAGGCCAGGAACTGATATAAATGATGATGAAGAATTAGTCAAAGAAGCGTCTAACTATGCTCAAACAATTTTTCATCCTGTAGGTACCTGTAAAATGGGTCAAGACGATATGTCGGTGGTTGATGAAAATTTAAAAGTCAGGGGAATTAATAATTTAAGAGTAATTGATGCATCAATAATGCCAAGTATCACATCAGGTAATACCAATGCACCCACTATAATGATTGCTGAAAAAGGTGCAGATATGATTTTAAAAAATTAATTTTTTTAAAAATAATAAAATACAAATAATTTATAAATTAATTACAAGATATGAAAAAGTTATGATAATAGATATTTATGTTTGCAGAATTATTTACTCCTGAACAATTAACAATTTTAAGTCAAATTATTTTTATTGATCTAGTTTTAGCTGGAGATAACGCAATTATTATTGGAATGGTTGCATCAAAATTTCCAGTTGAACAAAGAAAAAAAGTAATTTTCTGGGGTATTGGTGGCGCTGTAATCTTAAGAATTATCTTAACAATGCTAACTGCATATCTATTGCAGATTACTGGCTTAAGGTTAATTGGTGGATTGCTGCTTCTCTACATAGTTTACAAACTTTATACAGATGTGATTAAAGGGCAATCAAACGAAGAAAATATCAAAGTAGACAATTCTAGTTTCATGAAAGCTATATGGACAGTTTTATTGGCTGATTTTACAATGAGTTTAGATAATGTTTTAGGTGTAGCAGGTGCTGCAGGGGACCACTACACACTTTTAATTTTTGGGTTAGTTTTATCAATTGTATTGATGGCAACAGCAGCTAACCTAATTTCTGGCTGGATTAAAAAATATAAATGGATAGCATGGGCAGGATTACTGGCAATATTAGTTGTTGCAGTGGAGTTGATTTACACGGATATTAAAATATTGTTCCTATAATGTATTTACAAAAAATTAACTTAAAAAATAAGTATGCTTTAGTTACTGGAGCAGGTAAAGGATTGGGTAAAGCTTGCTCTATTGCTTTAGCAGAAGCTGGAGCTACAGTTATTGCACTTAGTAGAACTTCGTCTGATCTAGATAAATTAGAAAAACAAATTAAAAAAATTAAAGGTAAAATTATTAAAGTTCCATGTGATGTAATGAATTATGAAGACTTAAAAGCTAAACTTGAAAAAATTAGAATTATTGATGTGCTGGTAAATAATGCAGGAACAAATATTCCAGAGCCATTTGAAAAAATTAAACAAAAAAGTATGAATTATTTAGTTGATCTTAATCTGAAGGCAGCATTTAACGTTGCTCAACTTGTAGTAAAGAAAATGTTAAAAAATAAAAAAAGACCAGGTTCAATAATTAATATGTCCTCTCAATTAGGTCATGTGGGCATGAGTGGTAGGAATGTTTATAATATGACTAAATTTGGCATAGAAGGCTTAACAAAAGGTATGGGAGTTGAATTGGCAAAAAATGATATAAGAGTAAACACTGTTGCACCCACATTTGTTGCAACACCAATGGTAAAAAACTTCTTTAGAAATAAAAAATTTAAGAAATTAGCTTTAGGTAAAATTCCTATGGGCAAACTAGCAACTGAAAGTGATATAGCAACCACTGTATGTTTTTTGGCTTCTTCAGCCTCTTCAATGATCACAGGTACATCAATAGTAATAGATGGCGGATGGACAGCTCAGTAGTTTATAGAATTCTATTAGTTTTATTTTTTTTTACAGTATCAAAAGTTCATGCAATAGAATTTCAGGGTAGTTTCATTCAAGGCCATTTCATTTTAGGAAAAACTGATCCAAAATCTAAAATTAAAGTTGATAAAAAAGATGTAAAAGTGTCCGAGGATGGTTTTTTTGTTTTTGGAATTGATAGAGATAGAAAGTTTGATCTAACTTTTACAAAAACTTTAAATGGGAAAAAATCAATAATTACAAAAAAAATTTTAAAGAGAGAATACAATATACAAAGAATTGACGGCCTTGCAGAAAGCAAAGTAACTCCACCAGAGTCAGTTTATAAAAGAATTAAAAAAGAAAATAATGCTATTGGTGAAGCTAGAGCTATCAACTCTGATCTAATTTTTTTTAAAGAAAAATTTATTATGCCAGTGGAAGGAATTATTAGTGGTGTATACGGCAGTCAAAGAATTTTAAATGGTAAACCTAGATGGCCTCATTATGGAATTGATATAGCTGCAAAGTTAGGAACGATGATAAAATCTTCTGGAGCAGGAATAGTTACAATGGCAGAAGATGATTTGTATTATACAGGTGGTACAATTATTATGGATCATGGTCATGGCATATCAACAATTTATTCTCACCTTGAAAATGTTTTAGTTTCTGTTGGAGATAAAATAAATCAAGGAGATATAATAGGCACAGTTGGATCAACAGGAAGATCAACTGGTCCACATTTAGATTTTAGAATTAATTGGTTTCAAACAAGACTTGATCCTATGTCCGTATTAAAATAATAAAGTTGAATGAAAAAAACATTAAAAGATAAACTTTCTAATAAATTAGTTAACGCCTTTCTAAAAAATAAAATTATTTCAGCTATACCAAAAAAATTTACAAAAAAACTCACTGAAGCAGACAAATTTAGAAAGCTGTGTGAAAGTAAAATTAAAGAACCAATAATTGGATATAAAGCTGGTGGAACTGGTATTCCTTTATTGAAAAAATTGAAGGAAAAAGAACCATTTTATGCATCAGTCTATAAAAGAAATTTTTTAAAAAGTGGTAAACGTGTTAAAATAAATCAATCGACTTTAGGTATTGAGCTTGAAGTTTGTTATTTAATTAAAAAGTCTTTTTTTTCCTCTAGGGGATTAATTACAAGTAAAAATATAACAAAATTTATTTCTCATATGGCTCCGTGTATAGAGGTTGTTGGTTATAGACAAAAAAGAAAAGGAATTACTTCTTTTGGAGATTTAAGTAGTGATTTTGGTGGAAACGTTAAGTTTTTAATTGGTCAAAAGAAAAAATATAAAAAGATTAATATTGGAAATTTAAAAGCAAATATTTCTAACAAAAAAGTTAGGCAAAGTGTTAATGGAAATACAAATGCTGTATACATTAATCCACTCAATTCATTAAAATTTGTTTTGAATAAAGTTAAAAAAGACAAAGTTGATTTAGGAAAAGATTTTTATGTCTTCACAGGTTCTACTGTAGGCGTAGTTCCTATTCTTGGTAAAGGTTTATATACTGGTAAAATTGACAAATTAGGATCTGTGAAAGCAATTATTTCTTAATGGCACTTCATTTCAGTAAAGAAGAATTTTCGAAAAGGAAACAAGATGTTTTAAAATCTATGAAAGAGCAAAATTTAGATGCTCTTTTAATGTTTAGACAAGAGTCGATGTATTGGCTTACAGGATACGATACATTTGGATATGTTTTTTTTCAAACTTTAGTTTTAGATCAAAAAGGAAATATAGTTTTATTAACTCGTGCACCTGACTTGCGACAGGCACAAAATACATCCAACATTCAAGATATAAAAATTTGGGTAGACAAAGATGGAGTAAACCCAACTGATGATCTTAAAATAATTTTAGATGAACTTGATCTAAAAAATAAAAAAATAGGTATTGAATATGAAGCTTATGGAATGACAGGACGTAACGCTTTAAAATTAAATAAATCCCTAGAAAATTATTGTAAAGTTGAAGATCAATCTGAACTGATAACAAAACTAAGAGTTATAAAATCTAGTGAAGAGTTAGTTTATGTAAAACGAGCTGCTGAACTTGCGGATCAAGCTCTAGATGAAGCTTGGAAATATGCAAAAGCTGGTGCTAATGAAGCAAAAATTTTAGCTGAAATGCAAAGAGCAGTACTTGAAGGTGGTGGTGATTATCCCGCTAATGAATATATTATAGGTTCTGGCGATAATGCTTTGCTTTGTAGATACCAAGCTGAAAAAAGAAATTTATCAGACACAGATCAACTAAGTTTGGAATGGGCTGGCACTTATAAACATTACCACTCAGCAATGTTTAGAACTATTCCTATAGGAAAAGCTGACCCCAATCATATAAAAATGCATGAAGCTTGTGTCGAAGCTTTAAACAACTGTGTAAACACTTTAGTCCCAGGAAAAACTGCTGGTGAAGTTTTTGATGCTCATGCAAAAACATTTGATGATTTAGGATTTAATAAAGCAAGAATGAATGCATGCGGATATTCATTAGGCTCAACATTTTCACCTAATTGGATGGATTGGCCCATGTTATACACGGGCAATCCCTACATAATCACTCCAGGGAATATTTTCTTCATGCATATGATATTGATGGACTCAGACAACAATTTAGCAATGAATTTAGGTGAAACTTATTTGGTTACCGAAAATGGCAATGAGAGATTAGGCAAACAAAAATTGGATCTAGTAGTCCTTTAGTCTCTCTAATTTATATATCTCTTATATCTCTATGCTTATGATTTAACGTTTTCTTTTAGATACTTTAAAATAGAATTAGTTCCACCTAAAACAGTTTCAAATAACTCTAAAGCCTCAACGTCTTCTGCTTCTTTAAAGTAATCATAGTGACATTGTTGGTTTTTTATAAATTTTTCATTATTAGTTTCACTTATAAAACTCATCCAACCCCACTGATTTAGTAAACTGGTACCACATTTACTTTGAATATTGTCACGATGTCGAAATAGAGGCATAATAGCATCTTTTCCTGGTTCCTCTCCTATATAAACCATTAGCATTTGATCATTTGTCTCAAACTTTCTTTTATAAACTAATGCCTCATCCAATATAATTTTCTTATTTTCTGAATTTGTCAAATTTCCTTTGATAATTGATTTATATAATTGATCCTCTTTTTGTCGCTTTGGTTTAATGGGATTTGTATTTGATGTGAAATTTACATCATTTGATTTAAGCTTAAATGTTCCATTTTCAAAATTGAAGATTGAAAAATTTTCTTCCTTCGGTTCTGTTATTGGTTCATTAATTTCTAATTTAGCTATTTTTTTTTCATTATCTTCTCTAGATTTTAATTTTTCATTATCTTCTAAATATTTTAAAATAGAATTTGTCCCAGCCAAAATAGTTTCGAACAATTCCAAAGATTCATTATCATTTGTTTCTGAAAAGTAATTATGAATACATTGTTGGTTTTTTGCAAAATTTAAATTATTTGTTTCACCAACAAAGCTCATCCAGCCATCTCGATTTAACTCATTATTTACACATTTACTTTGAATATTTTCAAGATGTCGAAATAAAGGTTTGACCGTATCTTCATTTGGTTTTCTTCCTATGTAAATAGATAAAATCTGATCATTTTTTGCCTGATAATCTGTTAATCTTTCTTTATAAGCATTTACTTCTTTAATAGATTTAACTTTCTTATTAACTTTATCTGTCAAATTTCCACTTATAATAGCTTTGTACAATTGATGTTCATCTTGATTAAGTGGTTTAATTGGTATGAAGTTTGATGAAAACATTACATTGTTTGATTTAAGCTTAAATATTCCATTTTCATTGTTAAAAATTGTAAATTCTGGCTTACTTATATTTCTCTCATAATCATTTGGTCTTTCTGATAATTTTTTTGTCCAAAGGTTCTCTCCTTCTGACATTATATTTGCATTAAATATTTCAAAAGCTTGAATATGATAGTATTGGCTTAACCATGGAAATACTTTGATTTCATAAGTTGTAAATTTATCTTTTAACCATTCTGGATGTTTTTCTGAAACAAATCTTATAGACCAGTTTATAAAATCATCTTTATTTCTTATCCAATTTTCTTCTAGAGCTTCTTCGTATCCCTTTTTGCCACCAAATTCCCAAATAAGATGCTCTTTATGAGTCTTGAATGGTTTTCTTCCACAACTTGCTGCACCTATCCCTTTTTTGGCAATATGTTTAACTAAAGTAATATCTTCGTATATCTTAAAAAGCTGTTCGTAAGCTTCTGCTATGGTTTTTCCATGTCTTGTTTTGTAATCAAGTAGATTAAAATTTGCTAAGTTTAGCAACTCTACATTAGTCGATATTAATTTACTTGTATCATGTGAATAACCGAGGGCCATACACCCTTTGCCAACATGGTTAACATAATACCCTTCTTTACTAATCATGCTAAGATTATAATCTAAATCCCACAAACCTTTTGCCCAAAGTTCTTTGTCTTGCATTAAAATTGCTAAGGCAAGTTCTGCAGAAGCAAATCTAAATCTAACACTTCCACAATTACCAACTTTATGTCTTTTCCCACTCAATTTCATTGGATTGTAAATTGGACAAAGTTTTGTTCTGCTTCGATTGCCATCTCTGGCAAAACGTTCAACCATTGCTTTCTCTTTAAAATAATTTTGGATAGTTTTATGCTGATCTTCTGTATAATTAAACTGATCATAATTAACTGCATAAAATGTTATAATTGGAGAGAGAACACCCCATAAATTATAATCTCTTGGATTAAATTCATCTTTACCTGATTTTTTATAAACCCATTTATCTTTGTCTGCAGTTGCTATATTAAAAATTATTTTCTCATATAGTTTTATTCCGCCTTCAAAATCTATAAGTGCATAATCCATTAAAGCATCTATGCATCTTTTAAATACTTCCTCCTGCATTGTTGGAGTGGTTGGTACTTTGAATTCAATAATGACGCTTGTGCAAAGGTCTTTGGTTAATTTTTTTCCATCTAATTCATCTTTCCAAACATAAGAAGTGTAATGCCAGTTATTAGCCATTACATTTGTTCGATAATCTTTGTATCTTTCATAATCTTTTATAATTCTATTTATTTTAGGTAGTGGAACTTTGAGAAGCTCACTAGATTTTACATGATCATCCATCATCTCTTTTGCTTCATCAGAATAAATTTGTTCAGCTAATATCGAATTCGTAAATGTAAAAATTGAAAATAGTAAAAATATGAAAAATTTTTTCATTTATTTTTATTTTTATTTTTATTTTTTAAAATATGCATAACTATTTTTTTTATATAAAAAATATATCTGATTGAGTTACATTATTAATTATATTATTTGGATCAAATTTTAAATAACCCAAAATAGGTTCTAACTTAGATTTCTGATCTAGCTCTAAAACGTTCGTAAATTAACCGAGTTTTAACACCTAAATTTAAAAACGGTTGAGGTGGCAACCAAGTAGGTTTATTTCTTGACTCTATAATTTGTATTTCTTCTGTGTTTTCTTCACTCGCTTTGATAGCAATTTGTTCACCAAATAAAGTGCCTACACCAATACCTGAACCATTATAACAACCTGCAGCAAAAACATTGTTATCAATTTTTTCAAATATTTGAGAGCTATTTCTTGTTCTAGATACAACTCCAGACCAGGATGATTGAATTATATCTTCAGGTAATTGTGGAAACCTCTTTTTAATACCAATTCTCTGATTAATTGATCTTTTTTCTAAATCAGATTTTTTCATTTTAAAAGGATTGTGAACTTCAGCTGTATTTCGTATCAAAATTCTTCTATCTTTAGTCATTCTGATTGTAGCACCCATTGGTCTTACAGGAAGTACGCCCCACTCTTTTGGTTGACCAATAGAGTCAAATTCTTCATCAGTTAAGGGTCTTGTCATACTTGCAGTTAAAGTAATTGGAAAATTATAATTTGATTTAATGCCTAAAGATTTTAAAAAACCATTGGTAGCAAAAATGATTTTCTTGGTTTTAACTTTACCATTTTTAAATTCACAAGAAATTATGCCTTTAGTTTTTTTCCAGCTTAACAAAGATGAGTTTTCATATAAACAAACATTCTTTGGCAATACATCAATCATTGCCCTAACTAGTTTTCCAGGATGTAATAAAATTCCACCTTTAGTATGAAGCGCAATATTATAGAAATTAGTTCCTAGTCTTTTAGATAATTCATTATTTGATAATAAATTATGTTCATAACCTAATTTTGAAAGTGTATCTGAAAAGTTTCTTAAAATTTTTTCATCTCCTTTTTTAGAAGATGCAAAATATTTTCCACATTCATTCCAGTCACAATCAACTTGGTACTCATTTATAAATTTCTTTACTGTATTTATTCCCAAATCATAAATATCAGCTTTTTTTTTATAGTTATCTAACTCTTTGTTTGAAGTGAAACCATCATTGAGAGTAGTATCAACTAAATATCCTGAATTTCTACTGCTAGCACCCTCACCTGCTAATTGAGCATCCACTAAAATGATTTTTTGATTTTGATACAATTGAGCTAATTTTCTTGCAGCGGACAATCCAGTGAAACCTGCACCAACTATTAGCCATTCACAATCTTCATTTGATTGAAGTGTTTTAATATTTGTTCGAGGAATTAAATCGTTAACCCAACTACAACCTTTATCGTTAGTCACTTCCATGAAATGACTTTACGATAATTGGTGTAAATTTTAAAGTTCTTAAGAGTTTAAAGAAGGCTGCTTCTTCATATCTGCTTTGTTGATACCAGCAACTTTAACTGGTTTCTTCATTGCATCTCTTCTAAACGGTTCGCCTAGCTCTTGGTTCAAAATTACTTCAATAAAGGTTGTAATACCTTTCTTTTGATCTTCACAAGATTGTTTGATTGCTGCTGTGGTTTCTTCCATTGTTTTAACGGTCACACCTTTTAACCCACATGCATCAGCAACTTTAGCGTAACTTAATTCTGGATCTAATTCAGTGCCTACAAAATTATCATCAAACCAAAGAGTGGTATTTCTTTTTTCAGCACCCCATTGATAATTTCTAAAAATAACCATTGAAATTGCTGGCCATTCTTCTCTTGCACAAGAACTCATCTCGTTCATACTAATTCCAAAGGCTCCATCCCCTGCAAAGCCAATTACTGGAGTATCAGGACAACCAATTTTTGCACCTAAGATTGAAGGAAAACCATATCCACAAGGACCAAATAACCCTGGCGCTAAATATTTTCTTCCTTTTTCAAAAGTTGGGTAAGCATTTCCAATTGCACAATTGTTTCCAATATCACTTGAGATAATTACATCATCAGGCATTCCAGCTTGAATGGCTCTCCATGCTTGTCTAGGAGACATTCTATCAGCATCTCTTTTTCTTGCTTCTTCATTCCAAACTGTACCTTCATCATCATCTTCATGATCAAGACTTGATAGTTTTTGTAACCAAGCAGATTTAGTTTGATGAATGATATCTTTTCTTTTTTGTCTATCAGTGTCACCTGCTGTTGGTGAAAGCTGCGCTAAGATTTGTTGAGAAACTAATTTAGCATCTCCACAAATTCCAACTGTAACTTTTTTGGTAAGACCAATTCTATCTGAATTCATATCAACTTGAATAATACTTGCATCTTTAGGCCAGTAATCCATTCCATAACCTGGAAGCGTTGAAAAAGGATTAAGTCTTGTACCTAATGCTAATACAACGTCAGCTTTTTGAATTAATTCCATACCTGCTTTAGAACCATTATATCCTAACGGCCCAGCTGCTAGCGGATGACTTCCTGGAAAACTATCATTGTGTTGATAACCAGAACAAACTGGAGCATCTAATTTTTCAGCAAGTTTTTTACAGTCTTCAATTGCACCACCAATAACAACACCAGCACCAGATAAAATTACTGGAAACTTTGCATTCGATAATAAGTCAGCAGCTTTTTTAATTGCATCAACACCACCTGCTTGTCTCTCTAATCTTACAATTGGAGGAAGATCAATATCAATAACTTGAGTCCAATAGTCTCTGGGTACATTTATCTGTGCAGGAGCTGAACCTCTGATTGCTTTTTCAATTACTCTATTTAAAACTTCTGCCATTCTTGAAGGGTCTCTTACTTCTTCTTGATAACAAACCATATCTTTAAATAAATTCATTTGCTCCACTTCTTGGAAACCACCTTGACCCATAGTTTTATTAGCAGCTTGAGGTGTAACTAATAAAAGAGGAGTATGGTTCCAATATGCAGTTTTAATCGGTGTAACTAACCCGGTTATTCCAGGTCCATTTTGTGCAATTACCATTGACATTTTACCAGTGGCTCTTGTGTATCCATCTGCAATTAGACCACCATTTGTTTCATGAGCAACATCCCAAAAAGTAATTCCAGCATCTGGAAAAATATCTGAAATTGGCATAAACGCTGAACCAATAATTCCGAATGCGTGTTCAATACCGTGCATTTGTAAAACTTTTACAAAAGCTTCTTCTGTTGTCATTTTTGTCATAAAACTAGAACCTCTCTAAAGTGTAAATTTAATAATTTATATAATTCGTTTGTTAATTTTTGCGATTAATATATAAGAATTTACAAATTTCAAACAAACAAATCGACACGATATGGCAACAGATATAATTATACATGATAAAAAAGACAACGTTGGGGTAGTTGTCATTGAAAAAATAACTCCAAAACAAGACTGTGCATGCTGGATAATGGAAGATGACAGTTCAACAAATATTCAATCTATAGATGAAATCCCTTTAGGGCATAAAATTGCAATGACTGATCTAAATGAGGGTGACACAATCCTTAAATATGGTCACGATATAGGTAAAGTTGTTAAATCAATTAAAAAAGGTGAGCATGTTCATGTTCACAATGTAAAAACAAAGAAGTGGTAATAAGGTAATAATATGGAAATTCCAAAAAGTTTTTTAGGTTATAAAAGAGAAAACGGCCGAGCTGGTACAAGAAATCACGTAATTATTCTTCCAGTAGATGATATCTCAAATGCTTGTGCTGAAGCTGTAGCAAATAATATTAAAGGAACAATTGCTCTACCTCATTCATATGGAAGACTTCAATTTGGAGCAGATTTAGAACTTCATTTTAGAACCATGATTGGAACTGGTTGTAACCCTAATGTTGCAGCAGTGATTGTAATTGGTATTGAGCCAAAATGGACTAAAAAAATCGTAGATGGTATTGCTAAAACTGGAAAACCAGTTGAAGGATTTCACATTGAAAGAACTGGTGACATTGGAACTACAATGAAAGCCTCTAAAAAAGCTCAAGAATTTGTGATGTGGGCCTCTGAAAAGCAAAGAGAAGAATGTCCAATGAGTGATCTTTGGATTTCAGTTAAATGTGGTGAGTCTGATACTACATCTGGATTAGCTGCTAATCCTACAGTTGGTAATCTAATGGATAAACTAGAGCCAATGGGTGTTCACTTATGTTTTGGAGAAACATCTGAGTTAACAGGTGCTGAACAGGTTTGTGCAACAAGAGGTGCAACTCCTGAAGCGTCAGAAAAATTTATGAAGACTTGGAGTTCTTACAATGATTTTATATTAAAAGAGGCAACAGATGATCTTTCAGAAAGTCAACCGACTGCAGGTAATATTGCAGGTGGATTGACTACCATTGAAGAAAAGGCATTTGGAAACTTTCAAAAAATTGGAAATTGCAAATTTATAGATGTACTTGAACCAGCAGAAGAACCAACTAAAGGAAAAGGTTTATACTTTATGGATACTTCTTCAGCAGCAGCAGAGTGTGTAACGCTTCAAGCAGCAGCAGGTTTCAATATTCATTTATTTCCAACAGGCCAAGGTAATATTGTTGGAAACCCAATTGAACCAGTTGTAAAACTTACTGCAAACCCACTAACTGTTAAAGGTATGGGTGAACATATTGATTGTGATGTTTCTAAAATTCTTTCAAGAGAAATGAATTTATCAGAAGCAGGAGATGAATTAATCAAAACAACTTTAAGGGTAGCAAACGGAAGATTAACTTGTGCTGAAGCTTTAGGTCATAAAGAATTTGTGATGACTAAACTTTACAGAAGTGCTTAATAATACTTCCTGTGACCTTTAATTATCAATACCTTAAGTCTATTGTTCCAGGTGTTGTATTAGCTTTAGTATTTTGTTTATTTTCTCAAGGAATAAATAATGTACTTGCTATTGAAATTTTTGGTACTCCAAAAAGTCCTATATCAACAGTATTGATTGCAATCTTACTTGGAATTTTAATGGGTAATGCTTTTACCCCAAGACCAGGAATGATGGTTGGATTAGATTTTACTCAGCAATACATCTTAAAATTAGGGATAATTTTTTTAGGGATAAGGTTAAGCTTTTCTGATTTTATAAAGTTTGGCTCTATTGCAATACCATTAATTATAATTTGTATTCTTGGCGTATTAATTTTAGTTAAATTACTTATTAAAAAAGTTCCTATTTCCTCAAAAATGTCTTACTTAATCGCAATTGGGACAAGTGTATGTGGTGCAACAGCGATTGTTGCAACTGCTCCTGTAATTAATGCCAAAAAATCTGAAGTCGCATATGCAATAGCTAATATTACTTTATTTGGTGTAATTGCAATGTTGGTTTATCCTTATTTTGCAGAATGGTACTTCGACGGTGCTGCATTGAATGCTGGACTTTTTTTAGGAACATCCATTCATGAAACTTCACAGGTTGCAGCTGCAGGATTAATTTATGATCAGCAATTTAATAGCCCTGAAACACTTGATGTTGCAACAGTTACAAAACTTATTAGGAATACTTTTTTAGTGATTTTAATACCTTTGTTTGCATTTTTATATAATAGAGGTGAACTTAAAGGTCAGAATTATTCAATTTTAAATATTTTTCCTTATTTTGTTTTGGGTTTTATTGGAATGATTATTGTGAGAAATCTTGGAGATCAACTTTTTCCCTTAAGTAGCGACAAACATGAAATGTGGATTAATTTGATTAGTTACCTAAAAACACTAGCAACAGTATTTTTAACAATGGCGATGGCTGCTGTTGGAATATCAATCAATCTAGGTGAATTAAAATCAATGGGCTATAAACCTTTTGTTGTTGGGTTAATTGCAGCAGTAACGGTTGGGTTTATAAGCTTAATATATATCGAGACTTTAAATAAATTAATTTAAGATTTTAACAAAACTTTTTTTTTAAAGTTTGAAATGAAACGTCTTATAAACGCTGCAGCAACACCTAAAAATACAGCAAACATAATTGAAAATAATCCATAAAAAAATGGCATCTCTTCAGAAAATTGTTTTATAAATAATGAAAAGAAGTTAAGATCTGCGTTCACAACTTTAACTGTTTCTTTTTGAATTTCTTCTGCAAAAAAACTATCGTAAGCGATAGCAATACCAACAACTAAAAGTAAAATTGCTAATAGAGCTCTAAGACCTGAACTATCAATTTTTTCTCCAATTTTTTGTCCAATTTGAACACCAATAATTGATCCAATTACCAGCATAAAGACCAGCATTAAATCTATAGAACCGTAATTAAATGAGTGTAAGAAAGTTACAATCACACTTACAAATATAGTTACAAACAATGAAGTTCCTGGAACTAATTTTGTAGGCATCTTAATAATATAAATCATTGCAGGCACTAAAATAAATGCTCCACCAATTCCCATTATCGCAGCAATAAAACCAACCAATAATCCAATAATAATTGGAGTAAAGATGCTTTCATATAATTTTGATTTTGGAAATCTCATTCTAAATGGAAGACCGTGTATCCAGTAATGAACGTGTAATTTTTTTTTGATTAATAGATTTTTTTTTGCTTTATCAATCTCACCAAGACTTTCAACCAGCATAAGGGTACCGATGATTGCTAGTATGTACATGTAAGCTAAAGAGATAACTGTATCTATTTTTCCTATGCCTTTAAAATAGGTAAAAGTATAAATTCCAAGTGAAGTTCCGATAGTACCACCTATTACAATCATTAAACCCATTTTATAATCTAGAGTATTTTTTAAGTAATGGGTTGTTGACCCTGAAACAGAGGTTGCTAGAATATTATTAGCTTCGTTTGCAACCGCATATGCTGGCGGGACACCTAAAAAAATTAAAAATGGTGTCATTAAAAAACCACCCCCAACTCCAAATAATCCTGATAGAACTCCAACAATTGCACTTAAAAAAAGTATTTCTATTGGGTTTACAAATACTTGAGCTATCGGTAAAAATACTTCCATAAAAAATTAACGGTTGTTAAAAAACAACTTAGTTAAATGTGATAAAAGTTCCAACTAAAATAACACCCCAATAAGCTGCAAGGCTCATAAATATACCTGTTTTAATTAAAACAGCTTTTAGATTAATAATTTTATTTATGATTTTTATGTTTGATAGTTGCATTAACTGCGTCAATACACCCGTACAAATATTTGTCAAACATTATTCTTAATTTTAGATTATTTTTTTTTGACTAGTAGATAGTTGCTCCAAAGACTTTTATCAGACCATCCTCCTCACCTAAAACAAGTCTGCCAAGAAATTCTCCTGAGATTTCTTTGTTGGTCTGTTTGATTAAGACGGTGACATGAACACCTCTTCTAAGGCAACCGAATGGTTCAAATGTCTCCTTCAAATTAGTGATGATTTTATTGTTAGCCCATTGTTTTCCAAGCTCAACCTCATTAGCTCCAAACAACATTTGAGTTGAAAAATCTCTTGTAAATCCCCCATAATCCTTAAGATTTGAAGATTTAACCAAGTTATCCCAAATGGGTTTAGCTATTTCATAAACCTCATCGTCTGTCTTTGACAATATATCCATGTAGTTAGCCTAAAGTCTTATTATGAAGCTTTTTTCTTCTCGTTCTCATCCACAATATGGTAGACAGGAACTTTCTCCATACTAAACTTACCAGTTTTAGGGTCACGTCTTGAAACAGTTAAACAATGCCAATTGTCATCGTCTAGTTTCATATGATCTCCTCTATAATAGTAACCTGGCCATCTAGTTTCTTCTCTAAACATAGTGTGTTCTGTTACACACTGGGAAGTTAAAGCTCTATGTTTTAGCTCCCATGCTCTCATTAGTTGGTGGTAATCTTCAGCTCCAACGTTTTCAAGATCTTCTTCCAACCAAGCTAGAAGTTCTAAACCTCTTTTAAGCATGTTAGCATTAGTCATATAATTTGTAGCTATTCCACCTACATATTCATCCATAATTCTTTGTAGACGTTGTAAGCCTTGGATTGGTGAAATAAAACTTGGAGATACTGTTCCTCCAGTAATTTCATTTTGAGCAACAGTGTAAGTTTCGAGTGGTTTGTAGACTTTAGCTTTAAAATCCTCGCATTGTTTATCAGAAACTTTTAATCCTTCTGCTTTTTTGTCTTCAATATATTTTACAGCTGCTTTTGCTGCTAATCTACCTTCAGTAAATGAACCTGATGAAAATTTGTGAGCACTTCCGCCAACTGTATCTCCAGCTCCAAATAATCCATCAATTGTAAGCATTCTGTTATACCCCCAGAAATATTCCGGTGGAGATAAATCTTCAGGACCACTTACCCAAGCACCAGAACATGTTGCATGAGAACCCATTACGTATGGTTCAGATGTCGTTAATTCTGGGTTTGTATATTTTGGATCAATATTTTGAGATGCCCAAACTACAGCTTGACCAACCGTCATACCTAAGAAATTTTCCCAACCAACAGTTTCTAAATGTGGGTCCTGGAAAGCCTCGGTAGTAACCATATGAATTGGTCCACCACCTGCCATTGTTTCTTGGATAAATGCGTGATTTCTCAAACAAGTTGGAGTTGGGTGATGATCAATGTATTCACCTACAAGCTCTTTAGTCTGATCATACCATTTTTTCTCATAATTTTCGCCATTAGCATTTTGAGTATAAGTTTTTAAGTGTAAGAAGTATGCACCAACTGGTCCATATCCATCTTTAAATCTACATAACACAATTCTGTTTTCCATTTGTGTCATTTTAGCCCCAGCTGCAATTGGTAATGCATAAGCTGAACCGTTACTCCAAGGTGCATACCAAGTTCTACCCATTCCTTCACCAACCGCTCTTGGTTTGAAGATGTGAGAAGCACCACCGGCTGCAACTATAACAGCTTTTGCTCTGAAAACATGGAAATCACCAGTTCTCATATTAAATCCAACAGCACCACCTACTCTGTTTTCTTGAGCCTCATCCATTAATAGATGAGTAATCATAATTCTATTGTAAATTTTATCAGCTGACTTTTTTGCAGCTTCTGCAACGATTGGTTTGTAACTTTCTCCATGGATCATAATCTGCCATTTACCTTCTCTTAAGTATCTACCAGTTTCCTCATTTTTCATCATTGGAAGACCCCATTCATCAAACATATGAACAGTTGAGTCTACGTGACGTGCCATATCGTAACCTAGATCTTCTCTAACCATTCCCATTAAATCATTTCTTGCGTATCTAACGTGATCTTCGGGTTGGTTTTCACCCCACTGCATTCCCATATAACAGTTAATTGCATAAAGACCTTGAGCAACAGCTCCACTTCTATCAATATTTGCTTTTTCTACACAAATAATTTTCATATCTCTGCCCCAGTGTCTAGCTTCAAAAGTAGCACCAGTTCCAGCCATACCGCCACCAACGACTAGTACATCGCAATCTTCGTAATGTGTTTTATGCTTAGCCATTAGTAGTAAACTCCTTTTTTAAATGATTCTTTTGGAACAGATGGTAATTCACCATTGATATTAAGTCCTTCAGGTTCTGTGTACAATCTTTGAGAATTAATTTCACCTTGATTAGGCTTGTCTCCTTCAGCAAGTTTTGGAATAAATTTTCCCCAAGGTTTAGTTGTGATCGGTGAAACAAAATCTTTTGTTGTTCCATTTCTAAATTTAATTTTCCACGAAATTGTTCCTTTTTCTTCCTCACGTCTCACTCTAACACTGTGACCCATAGGAGCAAAATCAGCATATCCTCTTACATCAATAGCATGATTTGGACATGCCTTAACACATGAATAACATTCCCAACAAAAATTAGGTTCAATATTTTTTGCACGTCTAATATTTTCATCAATGTGCATTATATCTGATGGGCAAATATCTACGCAATGACCACAGCCATCACATCTAGTCATGTATACAAAAGTTGACATATTATTTTCTCTCCTTATTTAAAATTTTCATAATTAATAATGTTTAGGTTGTTCTCTTTTAATACCTAAACCAAATTGTTCAGGTGCGTCTGCTGGTGGAGGCAAGTTATCTCTAGACCCATCAGCTTCAGCAAGATTTTTTTGAATTGCAGCGCCAGGCTTATAAAACATATGTGCAAATTTAGACCAGTATACTCCACCAAATAAAACTAAATTTGATACAACAAACAAAGCTAAAAATAAAAATGAAAGCTCTGTCTGACCATTAAATTGAGTGTACGACCAAGCCAGGCCAAAAGTTGAGCATGCTAACAAAGCTAAAACAAATAAATCTGCTTTAATTATTCTGTACCAAGGATGCGCTTCAGCTGATACATCAACCCTTAAAAAAAACCAAAACCAATAACCACCAACGCAAGTCAATATTGCTCCTACGTGCCATAACATTGACCACATTGAAGAAGAGGATTTGTCAGCACCAGTATAGCCAAAAACTAATACTGCTGATGAAACCCAAAAAATAATAGTTCCATACATTCCTAGTACATGAGATAGTCTTCTTTTACCAAATCCAAGTTCAGCAGTAGTTCCAATATCCACAACAGCTGTTTTTGCAATTATTGAGGCTTTTTCTCCAGCACCTAACTCTCTAGTTGCTTGAAGTTTTGCTTTCTTAGCATTATTGAAAAAATAAGTGATGTTTTTATGATGTATCATTTGAATGATTGTGCCCAAAGCAATCAATACAATCATTGCAATAATAAAACTTTGCATTGCAAACGGTGAAACCGTTTCGGCTAAAATAGAAAATGGATTTGTTCCTAACATGTTACCCTTATGTAAAAAAATTAAAGTAAATTAGTGAGTTTTCTAATCTACTTAATTCTATAGATCAACCTTAACAATTGGTCAATGTGTCTTTAATAACAACTTATAATTTATATTTTACGTTTATAATGCTGATTTTTGGGAATTACCGATCTAACACCCCCTTGAGGGTTTTCAACATCACCTTCTCTTCTTGGAATCAAATGAATATGACAATGCATAATTGATTGTCCTGCTATTTTGCCAGCGTTAGTTCCAATATTAAACGCCTTTACACTGTTATCTTTGTTTAAAATTTCTTCTTTAATTGATTTGATTAAATCATTGCATGCGATCACTTCCTCATTTGACAATTCAAAATAATCAACAACGTGTCTCTTTGGAATTATTAAGCAATGATGGTCTGATACAGGATAAGTATCATAACTTGCATAAGCTAATTCATTTTCTTGGGCTATACCGCTTTTATTTGGATTGCAAAAAAGACATGGGTTGTTAGGATCCCTCATAATTTTATCTGTATCTCTTTACTATTAGCAACAGCAGATTTATAATGTTTTGAAAGAATTTTGTAAAATTTTAAACTTTTTCTTTTCCATCCTACTTGATTAATTGTTTTTACGGAGGCAACTCCTTTTCCAGATCCAATTAAAAGAATTTCATCAAACTCTTTTAGAGAATTAACCATAATATCTTTTTTGGTAATCTTTTTAATTTTTGAATTAAAAAATTTATATGTGATACCTTTGTAGAATTGGTTCTTAGGTGAGAAGACTTTATTATTTTTTATAAAAAGTAAATTAGAGGTACCTGTTTCAAAAATTTTATTATTTGAACATAATCCAACATCTGCTCTTGAATTATCAAGTTTTGATAAATGTTTTAATATTTCTTTATATTTTAAATTTTTAAATTCAGGTTTTTGTCTTTTTAAATTAACTAATTTTAAATTGAAATTTAATTTTGGTTTAATCCGTTTTCTCAATGAAATGGATAAAGTTTTTTTATTAAGAGCTATTCTTAATAAGTGGTTATAATTTGTATTTGATCTTAAATTATCTTTTAATAAATTTAAAATATCTGATCTTAAAGATGATCTAAATACCGAATAAGCCTTTGATGATTTAATTAGATTATTAATATGTTCTTTAAAAAAGAGAATTCTTGATGGCTTGTCAAATATCCACATCGTTGTGAATACGCCATGATCGCCCCAAAGATCTTTAAATTCGATTTCTTTAAGGTCTTTAAGCTGATAAGATTTTTTTAATAAGTAGTTTACCATTTAAAGTTAAAAATGACTCAGGGTGAAATTGAAATCCATAAATTTTATCAATGTTATTCTCAAATGACATTGCGGCTCCTGAAATAACACATCTCATGGTTATGTCAAAATTTTCTACCTTGAAAGGTTCTTTTAATTTTAAAGAATGATAACGACCAACCTTAAATTTCCTTCCAGCGTTAAATAATTTGCTAGATTTATTCACTAATACTTTTGATTGAAAACCATGATAAATTTTATTTTGTTGAACAATTTCAGCACCCTCAGAAAATAATATTTGCTGAAACCCTAAACAAATTCCTATTATTCTTTTTTTTCCTTTAAATTTTTTGTAGATTTTTGAAGTTAAGGGATAATCTTTTGGTGAACCTGGGCCTGGGGAAAAAACTATTGTAGATGCTTGAGTTAATTTTGATTTATTTATTTTGCTAAAGTCATCGCATTCTACATCATCAAACAATGATAATTGATGAACAACATTGTGTGTAAATGAGTCCTTATGATCAATTACATATATCATTTAAATAAATCCATTAATGCTTTTGCTTTAATGAAATTTTCATTAAATTCATGTTTTGCGTTACTATCAATTACTACTCCTGAGGCGACTGATATTTCAGAAATATTTTTATAATTTAATATTGATCTAATAATAATATTAAATCTCATATCACCATTAAACTTTATGAAACCAAAACTGCCTGTATAGATGTTTCTATTTTCTTTTTCTTGATTGTTTAAAAGATTAAGGGTGCTTATTTTTGGACAACCAATTACTGAACCGCCCGGCATCATAGCCTTTATAATATCTATATTCTCAACCTTATCTTTTAGTTTACCAGAAATTAAACTTACATAGTGATAAAGATCTTTATATTCCTCAACAGACTTTTCTTTTTTTAATTTAACACTGCCGGGAATACAAATTCGTGAAAGATCATTTCTTTCCATATCAACGATCATATTGTGCTCTTTTGTTTCTTTAATATTGTTTTTAAAGAAATCTAATGCCTTTTTTTTATTAATTTTTTTAGTCTTTCTTAGAGTTCCAGCTATAGGTTTTGTTGATATAGATGACCCTTTTTTATTAATTAAATTTTCAGGAGAACAGCTAATAATCGAATAGTTTTTATCCTTTATCATGAATGCTTCTGGAGCAAGATTAGTTTTTGAAAGTCTACAAAAAAAATCTAAAGGAT
>CACJRE010000010.1 GCA_902595745.1 uncultured Pelagibacteraceae bacterium | reverse complement strand
GACTGGGAATAAAAATTTACATCAATGAATAATAAAATAGATCAAGTACCAGATGAATTTAAACAGCTTGCTAAAGATTTTAGTGAGAACGGTTTTATAACAACCTCATTAGATAACTTAATTAATTGGTCTAGATCAGGTTCATTACACTGGATGACATTTGGTCTTGCGTGTTGTGCTGTTGAGATGATGCAAACTGCTATGCCAAGATATGATTTAGAAAGATTTGGAGCTGCACCAAGAGGATCTCCTAGACAATCTGATGTTATGATTGTGGCTGGTACTCTTACAAACAAAATGGCGCCAGCTTTAAGAAAAGTTTATGATCAAATGCCAGAACCAAGATATGTTATATCAATGGGTAGTTGTGCTAATGGTGGAGGCTACTATCATTATTCATACTCAGTAGTAAGAGGTTGTGATCGAATTGTTCCAGTTGATGTTTATGTACCAGGATGCCCACCTTCAGCCGAAGCTTTATTATATGGAATACTTCAGTTACAAAAAAAAATTAGAAACAAAGGTTCGTTTATTAGATAGATATGAACAATTTAGAAGATTTAGAAAAAAAAATTAATTCAGAATTAACCACTAAAATTAATAACACTGAAATTAAACATAAGCAGTTATACATTGAAATAGATAAAGATGATTTAATAGATGTAACACTTTTTTTAAAAACAAACCAAGAAACAAAATTTAGACAATTAATTGATGTTACTGTTGTAGATTTCCCAGAGAATACTCAGCGATTTAAAATGGTATATTTATTTTTAAGTCATGAATTCAATCAAAGAATTATATTAACTTATTCAATAAATGAAAACGAGGTAATACCATCATTAACAAGCATTTTTCCAGCTGCTAATTGGATGGAAAGAGAAGTTTTTGATATGTACGGTGTATCTTTTAAAGATCATCCAGATCTTCGAAGAATATTAACAGATTATGGGTTTGAAGGTCATCCTTTAAGAAAAGACTTTCCTTTAACAGGTCATAGTGAGGTCAGATATAGCGAAGATCGAAAAAAAGTAATTAGTGAGCCAGTAAAATTAGAACAAAATTATAGAAATTTTGATTACGAAAGTCCTTGGGAAGGAACAAAATATATTAAAGAAGAAATAGATAATAATGACAAAAAAAATTAAAAATCTTAATTTAAATTTTGGTCCACAACACCCAGCTGCTCATGGTGTTTTAAGGTTAATTCTTGAACTTGATGGTGAAGTTGTTGAAAAAGCTGATCCTCATATAGGTTTACTTCATAGAGGTACAGAAAAATTAATTGAAAATAAGACTTATATGCAAGCAGTACCTTATTTTGATCGATTAGATTATGTTGCACCAATGAATCAAGAGCATGCATTTGCTTTAGCTGTTGAAAAAATATTAGATATCGATGTTCCAATTAGAGCTCAATATATAAGAGTGATATTTTGTGAAATTGGTAGAATTTTAAGTCATATTTTAAATGTTACCACTCAAGCACTTGATGTTGGAGCACTCACACCATCACTGTGGGGTTTTGAAGAAAGAGAAACACTTATGACTTTTTATGAAAGAGCTTCTGGATCACGTTTACATGCAAATTATTTTAGAGCAGGAGGTGTTCATCAAGACTTACCTCGCGGTTTAGAAAATGATATTGCAAAATTTTGTGAAACATTTCCAAAAATAATTAATGATCTAGAAAGTTTATTAACTGATAATAGAATTTTTAAACAAAGAAATGTTGATATTGGAGTAGTGTCCAAAGAGGATGCTTTAGATTATTCTTTTTCTGGAGTTATGGTTAGAGGTTCAGGAATACCTTGGGATTTAAGAAAATCACAGCCTTATGATTGCTATGATCAATTAGATTTTAAAATACCTGTTGGAAAAAACGGTGATTGCTATGATCGTTATTTATGTAGAATTGAGGAAATGAAAGAGAGTGTCTCCATCATAAAACAATGTTTAGCAAGAATGGAAAAGGGTCCAATTAAGTCTTTAGATGGAAAAATTAGTCCACCACCAAAAAAAGATATTAAGCAATCAATGGAAGCTTTAATTCATCACTTTAAACTTTTTACTGAAGGATACAGAGTTCCAAAGGATGAGATTTATACAGCTGTTGAAGCACCTAAAGGTGAGTTTGGTGTTTATTTAATTTCAGATGGATCAAGTAAGCCATATAAATGTAAGATCAGAGCACCTGGATTTTCTCATCTTCAGTCAATGGATTATTTAATGAAAGGTCATATGTTGGCTGATGTTCCTGCAGTATTGGGTTCTTTAGATATTGTTTTTGGAGAGGTAGACAGATGAGTTTAAGAAGACCTGCAAAAGATCAACCTGAAACTTTTGAGTTTAACTCTTCATCTCTAGAAGCGGCCAATACTATAGTTTCAAAATATCCCAAAGGTAAACAGCAAAGCGCGGTTATGGCTTTACTTTATATTGCTCAAAGACAAAACAATAACTGGATACCATTAGCTGCTATGAAATACATAGCTAAATTTCTGGACATGCCATACATCAAAGTTTATGAAGTTGCTACTTTTTACACGATGTATAATTTATCTCCAGTTGGAAAGTTTTTTGTACAAGTTTGCACCACAACCCCATGCATGATTAGAGGAGCCAATAAACTTGTAGAGGCCTGCAAGGAAAAAATTTCTGAAAATGAGTCAGAACTATCAAGTGACAAAAGTTGTTCTTGGATGGAAGTAGAATGTTTAGGGGCATGTGTAAATGCCCCAATGATGCAAATAAATGATGATTATTATGAAGACCTTGATAAAGAAAAAACTTTAAAAATTTTAGACAAAATATTAAATGGTGAAACTCCAAAACCAGGTTCATATAGAGGTCGTGTAAATAACGAACCTGAAAACAATAGAAAAACACTTATGGATTTAAAAAATGCTTAAAGATAAAGATAGAATTTTTCAAAACTTATACAATGATTTAGGTTCAGATGTATCTTCAGCCCAAGAAAGGGGTGATTGGGTTAATACAAAAGAGTTAACTGACAAAGGAAGAGACTGGATAATTAATGAAATTAAATCCTCAGAATTAAGAGGAAGAGGCGGAGCAGGATTTCCTACAGGATTAAAATGGTCATTTGCACCAAAAGAAGTAGGTTCAAGACCTCATTACCTGGTAATCAATGGTGACGAGTCTGAACCAGGCACTTGTAAAGATAGAGATATTTTAAGATTTGAACCTCATAAATTAATAGAAGGTTGCCTGATTGCTTCCTATGCAGTGCAAGCACATGTTTGTTATATTTATATTAGAGGTGAATATTTTGTTGATGGTCAAAAACTTCAAGCTGCAATTGATGAAGCTTATGAAAAAAAATTAATTGGTAAAAATGCTGCAGGTACAGGTTGGGATTTAGATATTTATATTCATTATGGTGCAGGTGCTTACATCTGTGGTGAGGAAACAGCTTTACTTGAAAGTATTGAGGGAAAAAAAGGTCAACCAAGATTAAAACCTCCATTTCCAGCTTTAATTGGTCTTTATGGATGTCCAACTATTATTAACAATGTTGAAACTATTGCAGTAGTTCCAACCATCCTTAGAAGAGGTGGAAAATGGTTTGCATCACTTGGAAGAGAAAAAAATACTGGTACCAAAATTTTTTGTATTTCAGGAAACGTTAATAATCCATGTAATGTTGAAGAAGAAATGAATATTCCTCTTAAAGAATTAATAGAAGTTCATGCGGGAGGTGTCATTGGTGGTTGGGATAACTTACAAGCTGTTATTCCAGGGGGATCCTCAATGCCTCTTATTCCAAAAGAAAAATGTGAGACATTAACAATGGATTTTGACTCATTAATGGCTGAAAAAAGTGGGTTAGGTACCGCAGGTATAGTTGTAATTAATAAAGATCAAGACATTATAAAATGTATGGCCAGAATTGCTAGATTTTACAAACATGAAAGTTGTGGACAATGCACACCTTGTAGAGAAGGTTCTGGATGGATGTGGAGAATGTTAGAGCGTATGGCAAAAGGTGAAGCAACAAAAGATGAAGTTGACATGTTAGGTGATGTTACCAATCAAATTGCAGGTCACACTATATGTGCATTTGGTGAAGGTTCTTCATGGCCTGTTCAAGGTCTTTTAAGACATTTTAAAAAAGAAATTCAAAAAAGAAACAATTTAGATCTTATTGTAGAGAAAAAAAATACAATTCCTTACTTGGTAGATCAGCACTTGTTAGATAAAAAAAATGCTTAAATTAAAAGTAAACAATATTGATGTAGAAGTTGAAGAAGGTTTAACTGTTCTTCAAGCGTGCGAAAAAGCAGGGGTTGAAATCCCAAGATTTTGTTATCATGAAAAACTATCAATAGCAGGAAACTGCAGAATGTGTTTAGTTGAAATGGAAAAATCTCCTAAACCAGTTGCTTCATGTGCTATGCCTGCAGCCGAAGGTATGAATATAAAAACAAATACTGCCTTCGTTGAAAAAGCAAGGAAAGGTGTGATGGAATTTTTACTTGCTAATCATCCATTAGATTGTCCAGTTTGTGATCAGGGTGGAGAATGCGATCTTCAAGATCAATCAATGTTTTATGGTGTAGATAAATCTAGATTTAAAGAAAACAAAAGATCTGTACCTGAAAAAAATATGGGCCCCTTAATAAAAACTCAAATGACAAGATGTATACATTGCACACGTTGTGTAAGATTTGCCACTGAAGTGGCTGGTGTACCAGAACTTGGTGCTATTGGTAGAGGAGAAGATATGCAGATAACAACATATTTAGAACAATCAATGCAATCTGAACTTTCTGCAAATGTAGTCGATTTATGTCCAGTCGGGGCGTTAACTTCTAAACCATATGTATTTGAAGCAAGACCTTGGGAATTAAAAAAGACAGAAACTATAGATGTGATGGATGCTATTGGTTCAAATATAAGAGTAGATACTTATGACTGGGAGGTAAAAAGAGTATTACCAATTGTAAATGAGGATATTAATGAAGAATGGATTTCTGATAAAACAAGATATGCTTGCGATGGATTGTTAAATCAAAGATTGGATACACCTTTTATTAAATACAATGGTAAATTTGAAAAAGCTTCATGGGAAGAAGTTTATAAGATTATAAAGTCAAAATTTGAAAACACTTCAAAAGAAAAAATAAGTGGTTTTGTTGGCGATCTTACAAATATGGAAACTGCTTATATTTTTAAAGAGTTTTTTGATAGAACTCTTGACTCACAAAACTATGAGTCTAGATCTGATAATCGATTTATAGATATCAGTAAAAGAGAAAATTATTTATTCAATTCAACAATAAATGGCATTGAAGAGTCTGATTTAATTTTATTGATTGGAACGAACCCAAGATATGAAGCAACAATTTTAAATGCAAGAATAAGAAAATCTTATTTAAATAATAATACCAAAATAATATCACTCAGTGATTTAGGAGATTTAACTTATTCTTATGAGTCTTTAGATGGTCAGACTCAAACATTAAAAAATATTTTTGATGGAAATCATGATGTATCTAAAACAATTTTAGCTGCTAGTAAACCTTTAGTAATTATAGGAGAGTCATTGCTAAAATCTAGCTCATCAAGATATTTATTTAATAAAATTAAAAGATTTATGTCTCAAAACAATAAAAATAATGATGAATGGAAATCTTTAAATATTTTGTCTTGTGATGCTTCCACGGTTGGTAATTTTGACCTTGGTTTGGTGAATGAAAATAATAATTTATTAGAAGATTTACAAAAAAATAAATTCGATATTGTATATTTAGTAGGACAAGACAATTTAAACTTCAAAAAAAATGATGAGTTTGTTATTTATCAAGGTAGCCATGGTGATAAAGGTGCCGAGGTAGCCGATATTATTTTGCCAGGCTCTGCTTACACTGAACAAGATGGGTATTTTACAAATTTAGAGGGTAAACTTCAAAAAGCTTATAAAGCTTCATATCCACCGGGTGAAGCAAAAGAAGATTGGCAAATCATTAATGAACTTGCTGAAATTATGAATAATAGAAAATTATTTAACGATAAGGAAGAATTAGAAAGCAGTATGTTAAATCACCTTAGTTTACAAAAAGAAAAACAAGAAAGTAACAGTGATAGCAATATCGAAATTGATGAAAAAGAATTTAAGAATGAAACTTTAGAAGTTAATGTTAAAGAATATTATTTCTCTAATGTTATTGCTAGATCTTCCAAAACTATGATTGAGTGCAATAATTCAAAAATAAATTTAAAATCTACTGGGACAGAAGGTTAATATGGAATATTTAAATATTGCCTTTCAAGAAGTTTATAAAATACTTTTTTTGCTAGTTCCTGTTCTTGTGTCTGTTGCCTTGATAGTATGGCTTGATAGACGAGTTTGGGCGTTTGTACAAAAAAGACAAGGCCCGAATGTTGTTGGACCATTTGGTTTACTTCAATCACTTGCAGATGCATTAAAATATATTTTTAAAGAAATTATTATTCCATCTAGTTCAAACAAAGTAATTTTTATCTTAGCACCTATAGTAACTATGACCTTAGCTTTAATTGCTTGGGCAGTCATACCATTTAGTGCAACTCAGGTTTTAGCTGATATAAATGTTGGTATATTATATTTATTTGCAGTTTCTTCATTAGGTGTTTATGGAATTATTATGGGTGGTTGGGCATCTAACTCAAAATACCCATTCCTTGGAGCTATAAGATCTGCTGCTCAGATGGTCTCTTACGAAGTTTCTATAGGTGTTATAATTATTAATGTTCTACTTTGTGTGGGATCATTGAATTTGAACGATATAGTTATAGCCCAACAAAATATGTGGTTCATAATTCCATTATTTCCAATGTTTGTAATTTTTTTTATTTCTGCGCTAGCAGAAACAAATAGACCTCCATTCGATTTACCTGAAGCAGAAGCTGAATTGGTTGCTGGTTATCAAACAGAGTATTCAGGAATGATGTATGCAATGTTTTGGCTTGGTGAATATGCAAATATATTATTAATGTGTGCAATGGGAGCTATATTATTTTTAGGTGGATGGATGTCTCCAATAGAACTTTATCCATTCACATTAGTGCCAGGTGCTATTTGGCTTATATTAAAAATTCTATTCTTGTTTATTTTATTTGCTTTAGTTAAAGCTATCGTTCCTAGATATAGATATGACCAATTGATGAGACTTGGATGGAAAGTTTTTTTACCTTTATCTTTAACTTGGGTAGTGCTAACAGCTAGCTACTTATTTTATTTCAACCTTTTACCAATAAATTAATTATGAAATTATCAAGATTTTTTAAAACAATATTTATGACAGATTTTGTTGGAGGTTTATTAATTGCTATAAAAGAATTATTTAAATCTAAAAAAACTATTAATTATCCGTTTGAAAAAGGCAAGATAAGCCCTCGTTTTAGAGGAGAACATGCATTAAGAAGATATCCAAATGGGGAAGAAAGATGTATTGCTTGCAAATTATGTGAGGCTGTATGTCCAGCTCAAGCAATTACGATAGAGTCAGCTGCAAGAGAAGATGGTAGTAGAAAAACAACCAGATACGACATTGATATGATGAAATGTATTTATTGTGGTTTGTGCGAAGAAGCGTGTCCTGTTGATGCAATTGTTCAGGGTCCAAATTTTGAATTTTCTACAGAAACAAGAGAGGAACTCTATTATACCAAAGAGAAACTTTTAGATAACGGAGATAGATGGGAAAATGTCTTAGCAGCAAATATCAAAGCTGATAATCCATATAGATAAATCTATGATAGCTCATTCAATATTTTTTTATACGTTTTCAATTATAGCTGTAATTTCAGCTATAATGGTGACTGCATCAAAAAATACAGTTCATTCTGTTTTTTTTTTAATTCTAGATTTTATTAGTATTTCTTGCCTATTTATAATGATAGGTGCTGAATTTTTAGGAATGATTATGCTAATTGTTTATGTTGGCGCAGTAGCAGTATTATTTTTGTTTGTTGTGATGATGTTAAATGTAGCTCAACAAAAAAATCAATGGTTTGCTTCAAAAGATAGCTCTAAACACATACCAGTTGGTTTAATTATTAGCACAATAATTTTTTTTGAATTAATAATAGTAATAGCTGGCTGGAAATATAAACCTGACTTATTCGATATTAATAATTCATTTAAAGCTTTTAATGTAAGCAATACTCATTCATTAGGACAAGTGTTGTATACTGATTACATTCATATTTTTCAAATAAGTGGCATGATTTTATTGGTAGCAATGGTTGGTGCTATTGTTTTGACTTTTAGAAAGAGAGAAGGGGTTAAAAAACAAAGCTACTTAAAACAAATATCAAGAGAAAGATCTGAAGGTGTAGATGTGTTAGAGGTGGAAACTAATAAAGGGGTTAAAATTGATGACTGAAATTGGTTTAGGACACTATCTAACATTGGGAGCAGTTATTTTTTCAATTGGAATTATAGGTATATTTTTAAACAGAAAAAACATTATCGTAATATTGATGAGCATAGAGTTAATATTACTTGCAGTGAATATCAATTTGGTAGCGTTTTCAATCTTTCTTGGAGATCTAGCTGGACAAGTATTTACTCTGTTTATCTTAACGGTTGCAGCAGCTGAAGCTGCAATAGGATTAGCAATTATTGTAGTTTATTATCGAAATTCAGGAACCATCCGAGTCGAGGAAATAGATAAATTAAAAGGTTAATGATGGAACTATCAATTATATTTCTTCCACTTATTGCTTCAATTATATCAGGTTTTTTTGGAAGATATATTGGTGACAGAAGCTCTGAAATAGTAACGAGTCTGCTTGTTTCAATTTCAGCCCTCTTATCAATTCATGTACTTTATCAAGTCATTGTAAATCAGTACGAAGAAAATATTGTTATAGCAACTTGGATAAACTCAGGATCACTTAATGTTAACTGGTCTATGTTAATTGATCCATTATCTGCTGTGATGTTAGTAGTTGTTACTTCTGTATCTGCTTTAGTTCATATCTATTCAATTGGTTACATGTCTCATGATCCTCATAAGCCGAGATTTATGGCCTATTTGTCATTATTTACATTTGCAATGTTAATGCTTGTAACTTCAGATAATTTTATTCAACTATTTTTTGGTTGGGAAGGTGTTGGTCTTTGTTCATATTTCTTAATCGGTTTTTGGTTTAAAAAAGAAAGTGCAAATGCCGCAGCTATAAAAGCGTTTGTTGTAAATAGAGTGGGTGACTTTGGTTTTGCATTAGGAATTTTCCTAATTTTTTATTTATTTGGAACTGTTAATTATTCAGAAGTTTTTCAACAAATCCCAACAGTGATAGATAAAAATTTATCCTTTTTAGGCTTTCAGGTTAAAGCCATTGATTTAGTTTGCTTACTTTTATTTATTGGAGCAATGGGTAAATCTGCACAATTACTATTACATACCTGGCTACCTGATGCTATGGAAGGCCCAACACCTGTTTCCGCATTAATTCATGCAGCGACGATGGTAACAGCTGGTGTTTTCTTAGTAGTAAGATGCTCTCCAGTTTATGAGTATTCGCCTTTAATACTAAACTTCATAACAATTGTAGGGATGACAACAGCTTTTTTTGCAGCAACAGTTGCGTTAGTTCAAACAGATATAAAAAAAATTATTGCTTATTCAACCTGTAGTCAATTAGGTTATATGTTTTTTGCAGCTGGTGTAGGCGCCTACAATATTGCAATGTTTCACTTATTTACACATGCTTTTTTTAAAGCTTTATTATTTCTAGGTTCTGGATCTGTAATTCATGCGTTTAAAGATGAGCAAGATATTAATAATATGGGAGGTGTATGGAAGAAACTACCTTATACGTATGCTTTGATGATTATAGGAACACTAGCATTAACAGGCTTTCCATTCCTTTCAGGTTTTTATTCCAAAGATGCAATTATTGAATTTGCTTATCTTAAAGGAAACACTACAGGATATTATGCTGCAGGAATTGGAATTTTTACTGCATTTTTAACATCCATATATTCATGGAGACTAATCTTTAAAACATTTCATGGAAGTTATAATAATAAAGAAGTAAAGATTGAAGAGACACACGAATCTCCATTAGTAATGTTGATCCCTTTATTTATATTATCTATTGGAGCTATATTTGCAGGTTTTTTATTTAAAGACTTGTTTGTTGGTCATGGAGGTGAAAATTTATTCTGGTCAGAGTCTATAAAATTTTTAGAACCACTTAGCACAGAACATCCACCATTATGGTTTTTATTGCTAACACCTTGTTTAGTATTACTATCTATTCCTATTGCTTATTATTTATTTGTTAAAAATAAAGAATTACCTAGTGAAATAGCTAATTTAAATAAACCACTTTATAAGTTTTTAGTTAACAAGTGGTACTTTGATGAATTGTATCAAGTAATTTTCATCAATCCTTCAAAAAAATTAGGTTTATTTTTTTGGAAGTTCTGTGATGGAAAATTAATTGATGGTTTTGGACCAGATGGAATTTCATCATTAATTAAAAAATTCTCAATCAAAGCTAATAAATTTCAAAGTGGTTTTATTTACCAATATGCTTTTGTTATGCTATTAGGTTTTTCAGCCTTATTAACCTTTTTAATAGTTAAATAATGAACTTTCCAATACTTTCATCATTAATTTTATTACCTACAGTTGGGGCACTTTTTTTATTTTTTACTAAAGATCGTGAAGGAAATAATTCAACAGCCAAATATGTTTCTTTATTCACATCGGCTGTAAATTTTTTAATTTCAATTTACTTATGGATCTCTTTTGATCAATCAACATCTAATTTTCAATTTATTGAAGATAGAACATGGATTGAAGGATTTATTAATTACAAAGTAGGGGTAGATGGTATTTCAATTTTATTCATCATACTTACAACATTTATAACTCCTCTATGTATTATTTCAGTTAATAATTCTGTCAAAACAAGATTAAGAGATTTTTTAATAGCGATACTCATAATGGAAAGTTTCATGATAGGAGTTTTTTGTGCTCTTGATTTAGTTGTTTTCTATTTATTTTTTGAAGCAGGATTGATTCCAATGTTTTTAATTATTGGTATTTGGGGTGGACCGAGAAGAGTCTATTCAGCATTTAAATTCTTTTTGTATACACTTTTAGGTTCTGTATTGATGTTGGTAGCAATTATTTCAATTTACTGGATCTCTGGGACTACTGATGTGATAAAACTATATGAACTTGGAATTGATCCTAAGTATCAAAATTTATTATGGCTAGCTTTTTTTAGTTCATTTGCAGTAAAAACACCTATGTGGCCAGTTCATACTTGGCTACCAGATGCACATGTAGAAGCTCCTACTGCTGGATCAGTTTTATTGGCTGCGATTTTGCTTAAAATGGCTGGATATGGATTTATACGATTTTCTTTAGGTCTTTTTCCCGTTGCTTCAGAAATATTTACACCTTTAATTTATGGTTTAAGTGTAATAGCAATAATCCTCACATCATTAATTGCATTAATGCAAGAGGATATGAAAAAATTAATTGCCTATTCATCTGTAGCACATATGGGTTTTGTTACTTTAGGAATTTTTACTCTTCAACAACAAGGAATTGAGGGAAGTATAATACAAATGATCAGTCATGGTTTAGTATCTGCTGCATTGTTTCTATGCGTTGGCGTAGTGTACGATAGAATGCACTCAAGAATGATTAGCACTTATGGAGGAATAGTTACCATTATTCCAAAATATTCAATTTTGTTTATGTTGTTCACTCTTGCAGCACTAGGCTTGCCTGGAACAAGTGGATTTATTGGTGAATTCCTAATTTTAATGGGTGCGTTTAAAGATAACTTTTTAGTGGCAGTTTTAGCTAGTTTAGGTGTAATTCTTGGAGCTGCTTATATGTTATGGCTTTACAAAAGAGTTGTTTTTGGAAAGTTAATTAACCAAGACCTCAAGTCTATGGTTGATTTAAATAAATCAGAATATTTTATCTTAACTTGTCTAGCAGTACCAACTTTGTTTTTTGGATTTTATCCTGACCCATTAATCAATACAATTGAAGTGTCAGTTAAAGATCTGATTACTATGTATAATTCAAATATGATTGTTAAATAATATGGAAAACCTTAACTTAGTATTACCTGAAATATTTATCTCCCTATCAATCATGTTCTTGTTAGTTTTGGGTGTTTTTAAAAAAAACAGTTCAAAAATTATTTTTAATGTTTCATTGTTAGCTCTTTTAATTACAGCAATTATTACCTTCAACGAAACATCCAATATTGATCGAGTAACATTGTTTAATAATAGCGTTGTAATTGATTACATGTCGTCGTTAATGAAAATTATTACATTACTTGGTGCTTTTTTAGTTTTAGTTATCTCACCAACTTATCTTAAAACATTTATGATTTATAAAATTGAATATCCTGTTTTAATTTTAAGTTCGGTCTTAGGAATGATGGTAATGATAAGTTCAAATGATCTAATAGTATTTTATATGGGTTTAGAATTACAGTCCTTAGCTCTCTATGTTTTAGCCACCTTTAATAGAGATCAAATAAAATCTTCTGAAGCAGGTTTAAAATATTTTGTTTTAAGCGCTTTATCATCTGGATTGCTTCTATATGGTTGCTCATTGATTTACGGGTTTTCAGGATCAACAAATTTTAATGTAATTTCAAATCAACTTAATACGAATGAATATGTCTTAACTTTTGGAATTGTATTTATACTTGTTGGTCTAGCTTTTAAAATTTCAGCAGTACCTTTTCATATGTGGGCGCCAGATGTTTATGAAGGTTCACCAACATCTGTCACTTTATTTTTTACCATGGTACCTAAGATTGCTGCATTAACTGTATTTGTTAGATTTTTATATGTTCCATTTTTAAATTTAATTGATCAGTGGCAAATGATTATAGTTTTCTTATCAATAGCATCTATGCTTTTTGGAGCAATAGCAGCAATAGGACAAACAAATATTAAAAGACTTATAGCTTACAGTTCGATTGGACATATTGGATATACCTTAGCAGGTTTAGCAACAGGATCTAACGAAGGAATTCAAAGTTCTATAATTTATATATCCATTTATGTAATTATGAACTTAGCTTTATTTTCTTGTTTATTAATGTTGAAAAGAAATGATCAATATTATGAGCAGATAGATGATCTTTCGGGATTATCTAAAAATCATCCTTTATTGTCTTTCTCTCTTTTAATCATATTGTTTTCTTTAGCAGGCATCCCCCCATTAGCAGGTTTTTTTGCTAAATTTTATGTTTTTAAAGCAGTTATTGAACAATCAATGTATTTTTTAGCAATTGTAGGTTTATTATCTACTGTTGTTGCTGCATTTTACTATTTAAGAATAATCAAAATTATTTATTTTGACAAAGAAAAAGAAAAATATGATCAAGACCACAGTCTTTGGTTAAAATTTTCGCTCACATTTTCAACAATATTAATTCTTTTATACTTCATTTTCCCAAGTCAGCTGATTGATGTAGTTTCTAGAATTAATATTATTTAATGAGATTTAAAAAATTTAAATTTAAAAAAGTTATTAGCACAAACAATACTGCAATTAGAATTATCAAAAGTTCTGATTTAAAATTTGGCATGGTTGTTGCTGACAGGCAATCAAATGGCAAAGGTCAATATGGAAAAAAATGGATTTCAAATAAAGGAAATTTATTCGTAAGTTTTTTTCATGAATTAAAAGATATAAATATATCTATTCCAAGACTAACAAAAATAAACTGTTTATTAGTAAAAAAAGTATTAGAAAAATATTATAAAAAAAAAATTGTTTTTAAAAAACCAAATGACTTGTTGGTTAGCAACAAAAAAATAAGTGGAATTTTACAAGAAATGATTTCAGTTTCTGGAAATAAATTTTTAATTGTGGGTATTGGTGTAAATTTAGTTAGTAATCCAATAATTATTAATTATCCAACTACCAATTTATCTAAATTAACTAACAAACCAATCAATAAGATCAATTTTGAAAATGAATTAAAAGAAATTTTTGTAAAAAATTTATCAAGAATGTATAAAATTAATAATAAAATAAAAATTTAAATGTATATACTTGGAGATATCGGAAACACAGATACTAAACTTTGCTTAGTTTCAGCAAAAAATAAAATAATTAAAAAAATAACTTTTACGTCTAAAAATTTAAATAATGAAAAATTAACTAAATATTTTATTTATCTCAATCCAAACTATAAAAAAATTAGTAAAATTTTATTTTGCAGTGTTGTTCCTAAATCCTTTAATTTGATAAAAAAGTTTCTTTCTAAAAAAACTAAAATCAAATGTAATGAGGTAAAAAAACTAGATTTAAAATCACTGATAAAAATTAAAGTTAATTACAAACAAGTTGGATCTGATAGAATTACAAATGCAATAAGTTTGATCAATAACAAGAATAATTTTATTATTCTAGATTTCGGTACAGCAACAACATTTGATGTATTAATCAAAGATACTTATACTGGAGGAATTATTGCACCAGGAATTAGACTTTCATTAGATACTTTGTCTGACAAAGCGACATTAATACCCAAAATTAACCTTAAAACGATTAAAAACGTAATTGGTAAAGATACTGTGTCAGCAGTGAGATCAGGTTTTTTTTGGGGTTACGCAGGTTTAATTGACAATATTATTAAATTAATTAAGAAAGATACTAGAAAGTCTTTTAAAGTAATTATTACTGGAGGATTTTCAAATTTATTTAAAAAATCAATAAACACGAAAGTTAGTCACAATAAAGATATTACTATAAACGGACTTATTAAGATCTCAAAATTAATCAAATAATATGAAAGATGAACTGTTATTTTGTCCATTAGGTGGATCGGGTGAAATAGGAATGAACATGAACCTTTTTGGTTATGGTCAACCTAGTGATCATAAATGGATAATGGTTGACATAGGTGTAACTTTTGCAGACGACACAGTTCCTGGAGTTGATTTAATTTATCCAGACCCTGGTTTTATAGTTGAAAGAAAAGATAATTTGTTAGGTATTGTATTAACGCATGCCCATGAAGATCATATTGGTGCAATTGCACATCTTTGGCCACAACTTAAGTGTAAAATCTATGCTACACCTTTTACAGCTATACTAATAAAAGAAAAATTTAAAGAAAAACATATAGATATAACTAAAGATTTGAAAATTGTTGAACTCAATGGAACTGTATCTTTGGATCCATTTGAAATCGAATACATAACTCTTACTCATTCTATCCTAGAGCCAAATGGTTTAAGAATTAAAACTCCAGTAGGCTCAATTTTACATACAGGAGATTGGAAAGTTGATCCTGATCCATTGATTGGAGATAAAATTAATGAAAATAGATTAAAAGAAATAGGAGAAGAGGGTGTTCTTGCTATGATTTGTGACTCAACCAATGTTTTTAGTGCAGGTAGATCAGGATCAGAATTAGATGTTAGAAAAAATTTACTTAATGTAATGTCACGATTGAAAAAAAGAATTATTATAACATCATTTGCATCAAATGTCGCTAGGATGGAAACAGCTTTTTATTGTGCTGAGAAAACTGGTAGACAAATTTCTCTTGTAGGAAGGTCGATGCACAGAATTTATAAAGCTGCTCGTCAGTGTGGTTATTTAAAAAATACCATAGAACCTATTGATCCTAGAGAAGCTAAAAATTTTTCAAGAGAAAAAATTGTTTACTTATGCACTGGTAGTCAGGGTGAACCAATGGGAGCTATGATGAGAATATCGAGTTATACTCACCCAGATGTTTTTATCGAGCAAGGTGATGCTGTGATATTTTCTTCTAAAATAATTCCTGGTAATGAAAAAAAACTTTACAAACTTCATAATCAACTTGTTAAAGATGGAATTGAAGTTATCTCTGAAGAAACTGAGTTTATTCATGTTTCTGGACATCCAAATAGAGAAGATCTTAAAGATATGTATAATTGGGTTAAACCAAAATGTGTGATACCAGTTCATGGTGAGCATCGACATATGATTGAACACATCAGCTTTGCTAAAGAAATGCAAGTTCCACACCCGGTTCAAGTTGAAAATGGAGATATAGTAAAATTGTATCCTGGTGATAAGCCAGAGGTATATGATAAAGCACCAAGTGGTAGATTATATTTGGATGGGAATATAAGTGTTGATGGAGATTCTCAATCTATAAAAGATAGAAAAAATTTAAGTGCTAACGGTTATCTAGAAGTGACTATAATGATTACACCAAAAGGTAACGTTCATAACAACCCTGTATTATCTTATAGAGGTTTACCAGTTTATGATAAGGATGAGTTTAATTATGGTTTAGAATATGAAATAGAAAAAACAACTAGATCATTTAAAGTTGGAAGTAAACAACAAGAACATAATTTGATTGATGCACTTAAAATTGCCTGTAGGAAATTTTCAAAAGAAAAAACTGGAAAAAAACCTTTTACAAATATTAATTTAGTTAGAATTTAATGAGCGTAACAGGCTTAGCTATAATATATATAATTATTTGGTGGATAGTATTTTTTGCAATATTACCAATTGATGTTAATAGGTCAAAAACAGTTAAGATTGAAGGTGAGGATCCTGGATCACCAGAAAATCCGAAAATGTTAAAAAAGTTCCTATATTGCACAAGTATTACCACTGTAATTTTTATTATTATTTATCTACTAATTAAATTTGAATATTTAAATTTAAGAAATATTATTAATTAAGATGCTTTTATCAAAATCTTTTATTCCAATATTAAAAAATAACCCTTCAGAGGCAAAAATTAAATCTCATCAACTAATGTTAAGAGTTGGAATGATTAAACAAGCTTCAGCAGGTATTTATTCTTGGTTACCTCTCGGATTTAAAGTAATGAAAAAAATCGAAGCTATTGTAAGACAAGAACAAGACAAAATTGGTGCGCAAGAAATATTGATGCCTACAATTCAATCGAGTGAAATTTGGAAAGAAAGTGGAAGATACGATGATTATGGAGAGGAGATGCTTAGAATTAAGGATCGTCAAGGTAGAGAAATGCTTTATGGTCCAACTAATGAGGAACAAGTAACTGAAATCTTTAGATCAACATTTAAATCTTATAAATCGTTACCTCAACTTTTATATCACATACAATGGAAATTTAGGGACGAGATAAGACCTCGATTTGGAATTATGAGAGGAAGAGAATTTTATATGAAAGATGCTTATTCGTTTGATATTACGGATGAAGATGCGTTTTATTCTTATAATAAATTTTTCTTATCTTACCTAAGAACTTTTAAAAGATTATCGTTAACAGCTATTCCCATGGCTGCTGATACAGGTCCTATAGGAGGGAATTTATCTCATGAGTTTATAATTTTGGCGGATACCGGTGAAAGTAAAATTTTTACTGATAAACGAATTTTTGATTTAACTAGTGAGGGTACTAATTTAGAAAAATCTTCGTTAGAACAAATGCGTAAAAAATATGAGCAATTTTATTCGGTAACAGACGAAAAATTTGACAAGGATGAGTTTGAAAAAATGGTTTTAGAAGAAAATAGGTTGATAACAAAAGGTATAGAAGTAGGACACATATTTTATTTTGGTGATAAATATTCAAAAGCCATGGATACGGCAGTTGATCTTCCAGGTGGAAAAAAGGATTTTGTTAAAATGGGCTCTTACGGTATTGGTGTATCAAGACTAGTAGGGGCAATTATTGAAGCTAAATATGATGATAAAAATGAAATCATGAAATGGCCATTGTCTGTTGCTCCTTATGATATTGCACTTATACCCATGATAAATAAAAATGATAACACTGCTCTTGAGAAGGCTAATAATATAAATTCTGAACTGATTAAAAATAATATAGATGCAATTATTGATGACACTGATGAGAACTATTCATCAAAAATTAAAAAAATGAACTTAATTGGAGCTCCTTATCAAATTGTTATAGGAAAAAAATCTGAGGGCGATCTTCTTGAATTTAAAGAAACAGGTGGCGAGACTCAGAATTTAAGTTTAGATAAAATAATTGAAATTATAACAAAACAAAAAGTTTCAAATTGATTTCTACGTTAGAAAAAGAAATTACTTTTAGATTTTTAAAAGCCCGAAAAAAAGATGGCTTTTTAAATATTATATCAATTTTTTCCTTTATAGGCATTAGTTTAGGTGTTGCTGTCTTAATAATTGTTATGTCTGTGATGAATGGTTTTAGGTCAGAGTTAATAAATAAGATAGTCGGATTTAACTCACATATCACTGTAAAATCTTATGATAATAGTGGAATTGATCAAAATAAATTAAATAATAAAAATCTTAAACTTATTACTAAAAATATAATTTTTAGTAATTCAGGTGAGGCAATTATTTTAAAAAATAATACCTCAAAAGGAATAGTTTTAAGAGGATATCAAACTAAAGAATTTTCTAAATTAACTATAATTAAAAATGATAAATTTAAGGGTGATAAATTTAAATTAGATAAAAACTCTATATCCATAGGTAATGAATTAAGTTTTAGTTTGGATCTTAAAATAGGAGATAAAATTACTTTAATGTCACCATCAGGAGTAGAGACAATTATTGGAAGTATGCCTAAACAAAAAACTTTTGAAATAACATCAATTTTTAAAAGTGGATTAGCTGATTTTGATAATAATATAGCTCTTATTAATTTAGATACATTAGATGATTTCTTTGGTTTCCAAAAAAAGGATAGAAGCTTAGAAATTTACTTAAAAGATCCACAGAATATTGAAGAACAAAAACAAATAGTTCAAAATATTTTTGATCAAGAGTTTATTTATACTTGGGCAGACATGAATAGTTCTCTATTTTCTGCATTAAAAGTTGAGAGGAATGTAATGTTTATAATTTTATCTTTAATAATTATTGTAGCCGCATTTAATATTATATCTGGATTAACAATTTTAGTTAAAAATAAAACTAGAGATATTGCAATACTAAAATCAATTGGTGTTTTAAATAAATCAATTATTAAAATATTTTTTCTAGTTGGTGTTATAATTGGAACTTCAGCAACTGTTTTTGGAATTATTTTAGGTGTTACATTTTCATTATATGTAGAAAACTTTAGACAATTTTTGAGTTCGACATTTAACATAAGTTTATTTCCAGAAGAAATATATTTTTTAAGTACCATGCCATCAGAAATTAATCCTTATTCAATCTTGATGATATCAGTTTGTTCAATTTTAATAACGATTATAGTTTCGATATTTCCTGCATTTAAAGCAGCTAATTTAGATCCAGTTCAAGCATTAAAATATGAATAATTTTTTAACATTAAAAAACATTTCCAAACATTTTAATACTGAAAAAAAAATTAAAGTTTTAAAAAATTTGTCATATAATTTTGATAAAGGAAAAACTTACTCTTTGATGGGTCCGTCGGGATCAGGAAAATCAACATTGTTGAATTTAATTTCTTTAATAGATAGACCTACTCTAGGATCTATTAAATTTAAAAATAGCTCAGTTAATTTCACTGATAATAAAAAAAACGATATTTTTAGATCTGAAAAGATTGGTATTATTTATCAACAAAATAACTTACTTCCTGATTTTACAGCTTTAGAGAATGTTTATTTGGCAAATTTATCAATGAATAATAATAAAAACGAAGCTTTAGCTAAAGCAAAAGATTTACTCAAAAAAATAGGCTTATCAAATAGACTTGATCATTTTCCTTCTCAATTGTCTGGTGGTGAGTGTCAGCGTGTAGCAATTGCAAGAGCAATTATCAATAATCCAGAAATAATCCTTGCGGATGAACCTACAGGAAGTTTAGACTTAAATACTGCAAAGGAAATATTTCAGCTTTTAAATAATCAAAAAAATCCTAATAGACTTATTATCTTTGCAACCCATAATAGATTTTTTGCTAATAAGGCAGATTGCCTTTTGGAGATGGTAGATGGTAGTATAAAAAATAATAATGTATGAGTCTACAGCCCAAAATTTTAACCATCTAAAAATACACTCTCAATATTCAATTTGTGAAGGAGCTGTAAAAATTGACGATTTACAGGATTTTTCAAAATCTAAAAAAATTAAATCATTAGGTCTTTGTGATACATCTAATTTATGTGGAGCTTTAGAATTTGCAGAGAAAATTTCTAAAGTTGGAACTCAGCCAATTATTGGTACCCAAATTAATTTTAAATACGCTGATTGTACAGGCTTATTACCTTTATTTGCTCTTAATGAGGACGGTTATAAAAGGATAATTAAATTATCATCTATCTCATATCTTGAAAATGATGAGCTTTCTGAACCGCATATTGATTTTAAAGAATTATTAGAAAATAATAGTGGTGTTGCTGTTTTCTCTGGAACTATCTTTGGATTATTTGGTGAATTATTTAATAAAGGAAAATTTAGTGAAATTCTTGAATTGTATAATAAGCTTAAATCAAACTTTGGCGATCGATTTTATTTAGAAATACAAAGACATGGTGATCAGAATGAATTGGGTTTTGAAAAATTTAATTTAAGCAAATCTTTAGAATTAGAAATTCCATTAATTGCAACAAACGAAGTCTTTTATTTAGATAAAGACATGCATGAAGCACATGATGCATTAATTTGTATTGGCCACAAAACTTATGTAAATGAAAAATCAAGAATAAGACTAAGCAATCAACATTATTTAAAAGATAATTCTGAAATGACAGAATTATTTGCAGATCTACCAGAAGCTTTAGAAAATAATTATAATTTTCCTTTAAGATGTGATTTCAGACCATTATTTTCTAATCCAATATTACCAAACATAAGTTCTGAAAAAGGTGGAAATGC
Source organism: uncultured Pelagibacteraceae bacterium (assembly GCA_902595745.1). Lineage (GTDB taxonomy): Bacteria > Pseudomonadota > Alphaproteobacteria > Pelagibacterales > Pelagibacteraceae > Pelagibacter. Next base: position 6,286 of record CACJRE010000010.1, on the reverse strand, counting down.
AGATGATGTTTTAAAAAAAGATTCTCTGCATGGTTTAAGAATTAAATTCGATAAAGTTTTTGGTATTAAAGGTAATGATCTAGTAAGTAATAAAATTTTCCTAGATTATAAAGACAGACTAGAGCATGAATTATCAATTATAATTGAAATGAAATACTCAAGTTATTTTCTTATTGTATCTGATTACATTAAATGGGCAAAAAATAATCATATCCCAGTTGGTCCTGGAAGAGGTTCAGGAGCTGGATCCTTAGTTGCTTGGTGTCTTTCAATCACAGATGTTGATCCAATAAAATTTAACTTAATTTTTGAAAGATTTTTAAATCCTGATCGTATTTCAATGCCAGACTTTGATATAGATTTTTGTGAGGAAAAAAGGGATCTTGTTTTTGAATATTTAACAAAGAAATACCAAGATAGCGTCGCTCACATTATCACATTTGGTAAATTAAAAGCGAGAATGGTCATTAGAGATGTTGGTAGGGTATTGGGCCTACCTTATGGCTTTGTTGATAGTATTTCAAAAATGATACCGTTTGATCCATCAAGACCACAAAGTTTATCTCAATGTATTGCGGGAGAACCAAGATTACAAAAACTTATAAAAGAAGATCCTAGAGTAAAAAAATTGACTGATCTTTCATTAAAACTAGAAGGACTAAATAGAAACGTAGCGACACATGCTGCTGGTGTAGTAATAGCAGATAAAAAACTTACAGATGTTGTTCCTTTATATAAAGATGTTTCAGCAGATTTATTATTACCATCTACACAATTCGATATGTATTCTGCAGAAAATGCAGGACTAGTAAAATTTGATTTTTTAGGATTAAAAACATTAACCGTTATTAACAATACTCAAAAATTAGTAAAAAAAATTGATAAAAATTTTGATATTGAAAATATCGATTACGAAGATCAAAAAGTTTTTGATTTATTGTCCAGTGGCAATACGGTTGGATTGTTTCAGGTTGAAAGTGCTGGAATGAGAGAAGCACTCGTTCAAATGAAACCTAATCATATCGAAGACATTATTGCTTTAGTTGCTCTTTATAGACCAGGTCCGATGAGCAATATTCCAATTTATAATGATTGCAAACATGGAAAACAAACTCCTGATTATCTGCATCCTTTGTTAGAAGATATTTTGAAACCAACATATGGGGTAATTATTTATCAAGAACAGGTAATGCAAATTGCTCAAAAATTATCTGGTTTTACTGCTGGTCAAGCTGATCTTCTTCGAAGAGCAATGGGAAAAAAGAAAAGAGCAGAATTAGAAAAACAGAAACAAGGTTTTGTTGAGGGAGCAGTAAAAAATGGCATAGCAAAAGATGTAGCGGCTGGAATCTTTCTGAAGATAGAGCCATTTGCAGAATATGGTTTTAACAAAAGTCATGCTGCAGCTTATGCAATTATATCTTATCAAACGGCTTTTTTAAAAACTTATTATCCTAAAGAATTTATCGCAGCTTCAATGACAATGGATATTTCTAATCAAAATAAGTTAAGTGAATTTTATGAGGAGTTAAAAAGATTAAAAGTTGATGTAGTAAGACCTGACATTAATGAATGTTTTGCTGATTTTAGAACAATTGATAATAAATTCTATTATGCTTTAGGAGGCATTAAAGCAGTTGGATATGAAGCTATTTCTAATGTTATTAAAGAAAGAAAAATGAATGGTAAATTTCAATCTATTAACGATTTTTTAAATAGAGTTAATCCTAAAGATATGAACAAACTACAATTAGAAGGCTTAGTTAAAGCTGGAGCATTTGATAGCATAAATACAAATCGACAATCACTTTTTGACTCTATACCTAATTTTATAACTAAAACTAAAAATATATTTGAAAATAGATCTACAAATCAAATAGATTTATTTTCTGAAGATGAAAATTTGGAAAATAATATTATTAATGAAATAGATGATTGGAAATTTGAAGAACGTTTATCTAAAGAATTTGAAGCAGTAGGTTTCTTTATTTCAGATCACCCTTTAAATCAATTTACCGAAATTTTTGATGATTATAAGATTACTGAATACTCAAATTTTAATTCTAATGATGAGATAAGAGAAGCAAATATTGCTGCAACTTTGTTAAAAATTCAAGAAAGAAAAACCGCCAAAGGCAATTCTTATGCAGTACTAAAATTAACTGACTTAACTAGTGTTTTTGAATTATTTATTTTTTCAGATATTCTAGAATTAAATCGTGAAATATTAAAAGAGGGAAGTTCTTTACTTTTAACTCTAGTTAAAAGCATTTCAAATGATGAAAATAGATTTAAAAGAGTTAACGTACAAAAAATAGGGTCTTTAATAGACCTATTTAACAGTCCCATTAAAGAAGTTTATTTTGATGTAAATAATGATGAGAATTTAGAGACTATTTCAAAAATTCTTAATGAAGATGGTAAAACCGAAATTAATTTTAATTTGAAAGTGAGCAACAAAAATTTAAAATTTAAACTTAAAAAAACAAGGAATCTTGACCGAAAATCGCTTAATCTTCTTAGAAAAAGAGAAATTTCTAGTACAATAATCTAAATAAAACTTGTTAATTTCATAAATTATTAGTAAATAAAGCCTAATTTAAATTAACACGCACACAGTTGTTGGTTTTATACCTCCGGTCCTTAATTGGAAATTACTGTGGTGGCTTAACCGGGAATAAATATGAAAATACCTACGATAACTATACAGCAATTATTAGAAGCAGGCGTACATCTTGGACATAAAACATTAAGATGGAACCCAAAAATGAAAAAATACATTTTTGGGAAAAGGGACTCAATTCACATAATTGATTTAACTCAAACATTGGAATTAACCAAAGTTGCTCTAGAAAAGATTTATACAACTATAGCAAATAACGGTAAGATTTTATTCGTTTCTACCAAAAAACAGGCATCAGAAGCTATTGCTGAAGTTGCCAAAGAAACAGATCAGTATTTTGTAAATTACAGATGGCTTGGTGGTATGCTTACTAACTGGGGAACTATATCTGGCTCTATAAAGAAAATGAAAAAATATGAAGCTGATCTAGTTGCTGAAAATAGAGGTTTTACCAAAAAAGAACTTCTAAAAATGAGTGTTAAAAAAGATAAGCTTGAGAGATCATTAGGTGGAATTGCTGAAATGAAAAAAACTCCTGATTTGGTTTTCATCATTGATACAAATTATGAGTCACTTGCTATCGCAGAGTCTGTGAAATTAGGAATACCTATAATCGCTATTCTTGATAGCAACTCTAACCCAGATAATATTGATTACCCAATACCTGGTAATGACGATGCACGTAGATCTATTGATTTATATTGTAATTTAATTAAAGAGACTATCAATAATGCTAAGAGTTCAATTCCAGCACCTGAACCTAAAAAAGAAGTTGCTCAGGAAAAAAAAGAAAAAACTCAAGGGAAAACAGTTCAAGAAATTGATAGAGAAAAATTAGAAGAAAAATTTTCTAAAGATAAAAAGGAGACTTTAAATTAATATGAGCGATATTGAAAATGTTAAAAAATTAAGAGAAGCAACTGGTGCAGGTTTTAAAGATTGTAATCTTGCAATAAAAGAGTCTGGTGGAGACATTGATAAGGCTATTGAAATTTTGCGTGTAAAAGGGATCTCTAAAGCTTCAAAAAAAATGTCTAGAGATGCAAAAGAAGGTGTTGTAGCTGTTAGCGGCAATGAAAGCAAAACTTCAGTTATTGAAGTTAATTGTGAAACAGATTTTGTTGCAAAAAATGAAGACTTCACAAATTTTGTTAAAGAACTTAGTGATTTAAATAATGAAAAAAATTCAAATCTAGATGATTTAAAAAGTTCAAAAATGAAAAACGGTGACACAGTCGAAGATAATGTTGTGTCATTAATTGCAAAAATTGGTGAAAAAATTACTATTGGTAAAGCAAAAACAATTGAAAATACCGGAAGTATAAATAATCACTATTTACATACAGTCGTTAAAGATAACATTTCAAAATTAGCAGTTATTGTTTCTTTAGAAACAAAAGATAATTCTGATAGTGTAAAAAATTTTGGAAAACAATTATCTATGCACATTGCTGCTTCTAATCCACTAGCGTTAACATCGGACTTAATTGATCAGTCAATAATTGATAAAGAGCAAGAACTTGTGACTGAGGAATTAAAAAACTCAGGAAAACCTGTTGATATTGCAAAAAAAATTAGCTTGGGTAAAATGAATAAGTTTAAAGAAGAAAATTCTCTTTTAACTCAAGCTTGGGTAATGGAACCTAAAAAGAAGGTGCAAGATGTTGTAAAAGAACTTTCAATAGCTGATTTAAAAATTAAAGAATTTTATAGAATTAAGATTGGAGAGTAAATGTTTGACGAAAAGTCATACAGCATCAAAATGGATAAAGCCATTGAGGTTTTTTCAAAAGAATTATCATCACTTAGAACAGGTAGGGCTAATGCATCTATGTTAGATTTGATTAAAGTTGATGTTTATGGTCAGCAAATGCCAATTAATCAAGTAGGCAGCATAACAACGCCAGAACCTAGAATGATAAATATTCAAGTTTGGGATGCAAACAATGTATCATTGGTTGATGCTGCAATTAAAAAATCAGATTTAGGTTTAAATCCTCAAATAGACGGTCAACTAATTAGACTTCCAGTACCGGAACTTAATGAAGAAAGAAGAACAGAATTAAAAAAATTGATAAAATCAATTGGAGAAAAATGCAAAGTATCAATTAGAAATATTCGTAGAGATGCAAATGAAGAATTAAAAAAACTTTTAAAAGCTAAAGAAATTGGTGAAGATGAAGAAAAATCATCTGAAAAAAATGTACAAACTATTACAGATGAACATATCAAAATAGTTGATGAAAAGGTTTCTTTAAAAGAAAAAGAAATAATGACCATATAAAATGAACCCTCTTAATCACGTAGCCATTATTATGGACGGTAATGGTAGGTGGGGTTTAAAACATAAAAATTCAAGGAATGAAGGTCATAGATTTGGTTTAAATACTGTTGAAAAAATAATTAAAGAAACAATTAAACAAAAGATTAGATATCTTACATTATACGCTTTTTCTACTGAAAATTGGAATAGACCAAAAAAAGAAATTGATTACTTATTTAAATTGCTTGAAAATTTTCTATTGAAAAAAATTCAAGATCTTAATAAACAAAATATTAAACTCAAAATCATTGGATCAAAAAAATTCTCAAAAAAACTAAATAAGCTTTTAATATCATCTGAAAAAAAAACATCAAAAAATACAACTTTACAAATTAATCTTGCATTGAATTATGGTTCAAAATTTGAAATTTTAAGCGCTGTTAAGAAAATAATTAAAAATAAAGATATTATTAATGAAAAAAATTTTAGAAAATATCTTCAAACCAATCATACTCCTGATCCGGAGCTGTTAATAAGGACTGGGAATACAAAAAGATTAAGTAATTTTTTATTATGGCAGTCAGCCTATGCTGAAATTTTTTTTGAAAAAAAATTATGGCCTGATTTTAATGAAAAAGATTATATTAATATAATAAAAAAATACAAAAGAATTAAAAGAAACTTTGGTAACATTTGATGTCACAAAATTTATTAAAAAGAATAATCACTTCAATTATCTTATTAATTTTATTATTTTTTATAAATTTTAGTCATCAATATATTTTTATCATTTCAATTTTATTGTTAGGTATTGCTATTTGTATTGAAGCCAACAGCATATTTTCAAGATTAATATCATTACAATCAGTAAAAAAAAATTTGTTATTCAAAACTTTTAATCCAAAGTTCTTAATTTTAAATATAATAACTTTTTTTTATATATTTTTTGTATTTTGCAATCTTTCATATGAAATTCATAAATCTGAAGGACCTATTTTTTTTCTATACATAATAAGCATATGTTTTCTTACTGATATTGGAGGTTATGTTTTTGGAAAAATAATAGGAGGTAAAAAATTATCAAAAATAAGCCCAAATAAAACTATATCAGGGACAATAGGTTCATTCATATTTTCAATTATACCATTGGTTATATTTTTAAATTTAGGCTATTTAAATTTAGAATTTGCAACAAATAATATTTTGTTATGTTTATTAGTTTCTTTAATTAGTCAATTAGGTGATCTATTTATTTCATTTTTAAAAAGAAATGCAAAAATCAAAGATACAGGAAGATTATTACCTGGGCATGGAGGAGTTCTTGATAGAGTAGACGGAATTATTTTTGCAATTCCATTCACCTATTTTTTACTTAAATTATTTTAAATGAAAAAAAAAAT
>CACJRE010000009.1 GCA_902595745.1 uncultured Pelagibacteraceae bacterium | reverse complement strand
CAGCGTTCGCCGTTGATACTCATATTCATAGACTTGCACAAAGATGGGGATTAACAAATGGAAAAAGTGTGGTGCAGACTGAAAAAGATTTAAAACGAATATTTCCTAAAAAAACTTGGTCTAAACTTCATTTGCAAATAATTTTTTTTGGTAGAGAATATTGTAAAGCTAGAGATTGCTATGGTTTAAGATGTAAAATATGTACTACCTGCTATCCAAATAGAAAAAAACCTGTTATTACCCAAAAAGCATAAGATGAAAATTTTAGGTATAGGAAATGCAATTGTAGATGTCATTTGTAAAGTAAATGACAGTTTTATTAATCAAAATAATCTTACAAAAAGCACCATGAAGCTTTTTTTTGATGAAAATGAATTTAAAAATTTATTAAACAATCTCAAAATTGAAAAAACTGTTTCCGGAGGATCTGTTGCAAATTCAATTGTAGGTTTATCTCAACTTGGAGATAAAGTTGGTTTCATCGGAAAAGTTTCTGATGACAGCTTTGGTCTCAAATACGAAGAAGGTTTAAAAAAAGAAAACGTAGAGTATTTTTACTCCAAAAAAAAAGAAGAATTACCGACTGGCACTTGTTTAATACTGGTCACTCCAGACTCTGAAAGAACAATGTGTACATTTCTAGGGACAGCAGGAAAAATTAATGAGAATGATGTTAGCTCTGAAGCTATTAAAAATAGTGAAATTATATTTTTAGAGGGTTATTTGTGGGATGAAGGAGAACCCAAAAAAGCATTTGATAAAGCTATCAATAATGCAAATAAAGTAGCTATGTCACTTTCCGATCTTTTTTGTGTCGATAGACATAAACCTCATTTCTTAAATTTAGTAAAAAATAAACTAGACATAACTTTCGCAAATGAGCAAGAGATTACATCTTTAATCGAGGCAAAGAATTTTAGCGAAGTTATAGATTTCTCAAAACAACTCAATAAATTAATAGTTATAACTCGTGGTGAAAAAGGAGCAGTTGCAATTAATGGTAAAGAAATTTTTGAAACTGAAGTTAAAAAAAATTTAAAAATTGTTGATTTAACCGGTGCAGGTGATTTATTTGCTGCTGGTTTTCTTCATGGGTACATTAACGAACTAACAACAAAAGAATGTTTAAAAAAAGGTACCGATATGTCATCAAGAGTAATACAACAAATTGGTGCAAGACTCTAACTTTAGTTTTTTTTTCTTTTAAAACTTCCCTTTCCTTTTTTAGACTTAACTATTTTTGGTTTATACTTCTTGGTAAACAGTTCTTTAGCCATTGGATTTTTTTTATTTGATTTGATAGCCATTTTTTTTACTAATAATAAATTCATTATCATTAAAAGTATTTAAAATTTTTTTTCTCAATCGATAGATGTGAGTTTCAACAGTATGAGTTTCTATATCCGATTGATAGCTCCATACCATTTTTTGCAGCTCTTCTATATTAACAGGTTTATTTGAATTAGATAAATAAGTGATCGTATTAATTTCTTTTTCAGTTAATTTAAGTTTGATATCCTGATTTAACATCTCTCTTGAATTTAAATCTATAGTATATTTTTTAACTTTAACATGAGATTGGCTATTGAATTTAATCTTTAAAAACTCAATGTTTATTTTTTCTATTAATTTTAAGATTTTAGTTGGATTATTTTCTAAAACAAATTGATTACTAATGTTTGGATATTTTTTTTTTGATACAACTAAATAGTTATTATAATTTTTTGTTTTTTGATTTAAAGATTTTTCATCTTCAATTAAACTAATATTAAAATTGAGATCTAAACTAAGTTCTTCAAGAATATCGTATAATGGGATAAACTTGTATATGATCAAATTTTGCATACTTATTAAAAGTACAATATGACAATTTTAGTTAAAAATAAACATTCTCTTCAGATAGATGAATTTAAATTTAAATGTTGTATTGGAAAAAAAGGATTAACAAAAAATAAAAAAGAGGGTGACAAAAAAACACCAAAAGGAATTTTTGAAATAGAAAATCTTTATTATAGAAAAGATCGTTTAGGAAAACCAATAACTTCTCTTAAATGCATCGAAATTGAAAAAGATATGGGTTGGTGTGATGATATTAATATTCCAGAAAAGTATAACAAAAGAATTAAAGTAGAAAAAAAAATTAAACATGAAAAATTAAAGAGAAAAGATTACAAGTATGATTTACTAATTCCTATAAAATATAACTTTAATAAACCTATTCCTGGTTTAGGTAGCTGTATATTTATTCACTTAACCAAAAATTTTAAACCTACTGCTGGGTGTATCGCACTAAATAAAAATGACTTTTTGATAATGCTCAAATTAATTAAAAAAAACACAAAAATAAAAATTTTTTAGGATCTCTGGCCAAAAATACTTGAACCTATTCTCACATATGTTGAAAAATGTTTTACTGCTGTAAGAAAATCTGAAGACATCCCCATGCTTAATTCATTCAAACTTAGAGTTTTGTTAAGTTTATTCAACTCATCAAAGTAATTCTCAGGATCAATATTTGAGGGTGGAATACACATCAAACCAATTAAATCTAAACCAATTTCTTTGCAGTATGAAGCTAGTTCACCAATGTTACTTTTGTTTATGCCTGATTTTTGATTTTCATTACCAATATTAACCTGCAAAAATATTTTAATTTTTTTATTTATTTTATTTTGTTCATCTGCAATTTTTTTAGCAAGTTTTTCGCTATCTACAGAATGAATATAATCAAATATTTTAACAGCAAATTTGACTTTATTAGTCTGTAATTTACCAATCATATGCAATCTTATTTTCGAATTTATTCTTTTAATTTCAGTCCATTTTTCAATTGCTTCCTGAACTTTGTTTTCACCATAATCTATATGACCATGCTCTATAAGTGGTAAGATTTTATTAATTTTGAAAGTCTTAGATACAGCAATAATTTTAGGATTATTGCCTATATTTAATTTATTAAGATGAGTATTAATATTATTTTCAATATTTAACAAATTTTTTACAGTATTGTGCATACAAATATGGTTAATAAATATTACTTTATAAATAAATTTGATACAAATAATATCAATAATCAGGACAAGCAAACTGTTATTATCTATAGAAATTATTCTTCAAATATAAAAAATGAAGATCTCATTTTAAAAATCAAAAATTACTGTAAAAAAAAAAGAATAAAATTTTATTTATCTAATAATATTAAACTTGCAATTAAACTTAATTTAGACGGGGCATATATTCCTTCTTTTAATAAAAATACTAATCACTTAGCTTACTCTTACAAAAAAAATTTTAATTTAATTGGATCTGCACATAATCTTAGAGAAATTAGAATTAAAGAAAAACAAAGGGTAAGGAAAATTTTTTTGTCTTCTTTATTCAAAAAAAATAAAAATTTTTTAGGAATTAACAAATTTAAAATATTATCAAATTTAACCAGAAAAAATGTTGTTGCTTTAGGGGGAATTTCTAAAAATAATCTAAAAAAACTTAATTTTTTGGATTGTTTAGATTTTGCAGGTATATCTTATTTTGAATAAAAAAAAGGCCCCTCGAAAGGGGCCCTTTTAATAATTTAAATCTAAATTAAATTAGAACGCAAATGAAAGACCTATGTTCCATTTTGATTGCTCTCTACCTGAGCCACCAACGTTCTCAGCGTCTGTTTCACTAAGAGTAGCTGTTAAACCACCAGAAGTGTAAGAAACTGAAATTTGAGAGAACTCTTCATCGTAAGTTTGTCCAGTTGTTTCATGAGTTTCAGCACCGTAAGAAACTGAAAGATCATCGCTTACTGAGTAAGAGATTTTGTATGAACTTTGTTCCTCATTAGAAGCACCAGTGATGTCATAGTCATTGATTGACATAGCAGCTGTAACTGGACCAAAAGCAAATGAAGCTTTCATAGTCATTACATCAGCTCCAGTTGTTCCAGCAGTATTTCCTGCTACTTCACCCATACCATAACTTACTGATAAACCTTCAACACCAGTATATGTTAAAGCATAACCAACTGTTGCTTCTGCACTAGTTCCACTTCCTGTGTATGAAACATCTGCAGCTAAACCATCCATCAATGATGGTAAAGTCCAACGTAGAGTTTTAGTGCCTGCGCTTGCATTTCCTGGATTAGCATATGCAACACCTGCAGCAGATGTAAATGTATTATCCCAGATATCACCAGCAGCTGTAGTGTCTATAGTGTTTTGCGCACTTGAAGCACCGTCACCAGCGAATGTAACAGTTCCCATTGCATCTGAACCTACAGAAATAGAGTGGCTGTCAAATCCTGCACCACCTGTATGAGCACCATCACCATGGTCTATCACGAAAGATAAAGCTACATTCATACCATTATCCATTTCACCACCACCTGTGAAAGTTAATTGGTTACCCATAGCCATTGTTTTACCACCATCAGTACCAGCATGGTTACTCATTCTCCATGAAGCAGAACCAGCAACTGACATTTCGCCAGCGTATACTGAAGTAGCAACTAAAGAACCTGCTAATGCAGTAAGTCCTATTTTTTTAAAGTTGTTCATATTAATTACTCCTTATTGTTTAATTGTTATTATTAATAATAAACGAAGTATATTTACCATTAAGATCAAAGATTTATTTAATTAATCCCTATTTTATTGAAAAAATTGGAATGTGTTGCATTTTTACATCACTTTTGTGAGTTTTTTTGTATTAAATTACTAATTTAAAACAGTTTATGATGTATAAGCTGAAAAAAATGAACACAAAAAACTATTTTATCAAAATCTTTAAAATCTTAAGTTTTATAACTTTATTTGGTTTTTTGCTATATGGGTGTAATGGAAAACTTCCTGGAGCCGACGCTAGAAAATTCCCAGCTGATCCAGAATTAAGAGTTAAAAAAAATCTTGAAGAAGGTCGTGGATTTAGGTTGAACGATGCGTTCAAATCTGGACCTAAAGCAGGAGTTTTTGAATTTGCAAGCTCGAATGAACTTTGGAGGGCTTCTCTTGATGTAATTGATTTTATGCCACTTGCTTCAGTAAATTATAGCGGGGGTATTATCATCACAGATTGGTATTCAAATGAAAGAAGTCAAAATGAAAGTATAAAAATTACAATTCGTTTTCTAACTAACGAAATACGATCAGATGCTTTAAACATTAAAATTTTTACCAGAAAATGCAAAGAAAATTTAATGAATTGCAAATATATTGAAACTAATAAATCATTAGTCGCAGAACTTAAAAAAGAAATTTTAAAACGGGCAACGAAATTTCAATTAGAAGATAAAGAAAAAAAGAATAAGAAAAAATAAATATACTTTAAATCAAAGTGACAATAATAAATAATTGAATTTGTGGAACGATATAATTTTAAAGAAATAGAAACTAAATGGCAAAAGATTTGGGATGAAGAAAAAAAATTTTCAACCAAAATAGACATAAATAAAAAAAAATTTTATTGCCTTGAAATGTTTCCATACCCATCTGGAAAAATTCACATGGGGCATGTCAGGAATTATACTATAGGGGACGTGTTAGCTAGATACAAAACTTTACAAGATTTTAATGTACTCCATCCTATGGGATGGGACTCTTTTGGTATGCCAGCAGAAAATGCTGCTAGACAAAATAAATTAGATCCTAAGACATGGACTGAAAAAAATATTTCAGTAATGAAAGGTCAGTTAAAAAAACTTGGTTTATCTATAGATTGGGATAAAGAAATATCTACTTGCTCACCAGAATATTACAAACATCAACAAGAATTTTTTTTAGAGCTTTACGATAAAGGATTGGTTTATAGAAAAGAAAGTTATGTAAACTGGGATCCCGTTGACAAAACAGTTCTAGCTAATGAACAGGTAATAGATGGTAAAGGATGGCGTTCAGGTGCAATAGTTGAGAGAAAAAAACTAAATCAATGGTTTTTCAAGATTACTGATTTTTCCAAAGAACTTTTGGAAAATTTAAACAACCTTAGTGATTGGCCAAACAAGGTAAAGGTCATGCAAAAAAATTGGATTGGCAAATCATATGGTTGTGAAATTAAGTTTAAGATTAGTTCTGATAAAGAAATAAATGAAATTAAATGCTATACTACAAGACCAGACACTTTATTTGGTATGTCTTTTTTGGCATTATCTATAGATCATCCAATTGCTAAATTTTATTTAGATGATCCAGAATTTATTAGATTTAAAAAAGAATGTTCTAAGACTGGTACTACAGAAGAGTCCATCGCAGCAGCAGAAAAGTTAGGGTTCAAAACTGATTTATTAGCTATAAACCCTTTGGATGAAAATAGTAAAGTTCCAGTTTATTTTGCTAACTTTGTTTTAATGGATTACGGATTGGGTGCAGTATTTGGTTGTCCGGCGCACGATCAAAGAGACCTAGATTTTGCTAAAAAGTACAATTTAAAAATCACACCAGTTGTTAGACCTGAAAAAAATAAAGATTTTTTAATTGATAAAATTGCTTACACGGACTCTGGTTATTTGTTTAATTCAAAATTCTTAAACGATTTAAAAGTACCAGATGAATCTATAGACAAGGCTATAGATTACTTAGAAAAAAAAAATATTGGTCAAAAAAAAACAAATTATAGATTAAAAGATTGGGGAATATCCAGACAAAGATACTGGGGATGTCCTATTCCAATTGCATATGACGAAAACAACAATCCTGTTAAAATACCCAAAGATATGCTTCCTGTTCAATTACCAAAAATTAATCAACTTAGTTCTATTGGAAATCCTCTTGATGAAATGACTGAATGGAAAAATATTACTATTGATGGGAAAAAGTACACTAGAGAAACTGATACGCTCGATACATTTGTTGACTCTTCTTGGTATTTCCTAAGATTTTGTTCACCTCACAATAAAGACTATGGATTTAATATCGATGAAATAAAATATTGGATGCCGGTAGATCAATATATTGGTGGTGTCGAACATGCTATTCTACATCTCTTATATTCTAGATTTTTTATGCAAGCTTTGTCGTATCAAAATAATACATTTGATATCAAAGAACCTTTCAAAGGGTTATTTACACAAGGTATGGTTTGCCATGAGACATATAAAGACAAAAATAATAATTGGGTAAGTCCTGATGAATTGATTTCTATTGATGGTAAAAAATTTTTAAAAGGCACTGAAGAACCTATCAAAATTGGTCCTTCTGAATCAATGTCAAAATCAAAAAAAAATACCATCGACCCAGAAAAAATTATAAAAGAATATGGTGCTGACTCAGTGAGATTATTTATATTGTCCGACAGTCCTCCTGAAAAAGATGTTCAATGGTCAGACGAAGGAATAAAATCTTCATATAAATTTATCCAAAAATTATGGGTCTTAAATCAAAAAATTATTGAAGAAATAGAGGCTAACCATAAATCTAATTCAAACAATAATTTAGAAAAGATAACTAATAAATTTCTAAAAGAAGTTACTCAAAACATAGAGAATTTTGCATACAATAAAATTATAGCTAATTTTCATGAAATTTATTCATCTCTAAATAAGATTATTTTAGATAAAATTGAAAAAACAAATTTGATAGAAAACTATAAAAAAATATTAATAGCTTTCAGCCCTGTGATACCTCACTTTTCAAGCGAATGTATGAAAATGTTAAGCATTAATGAAAAAATACTGTGGCCAAAAATAAATGAAAAGTTTTTATTAGAGGCAAATATTAAATTTATTATCCAGATTAATGGTAAAACAAAAAAAATTATAATTTCAAAAAAAGATACCATAGAAGATTTATTATTAGAAAAAATAAAGGAAGACAGTAAATTAAATGGCTTTTTAAAAAAGCAAAAAAATTCAAAAAAAAATATTTATTCCTAATAAACTAATAAATATAGTTACAGATTAAAATGATAAAAAAAAAAATAATACTTATATCTTTAATATTTTTACTAACTAACTGTGGTTTTTCTCCAATATATGTAAAAAATACAAATGCTAACTTTTCAATTGAAAATGTAATTTATCAAGGTGACCAAGAACTTAATAATTTTTTAAAAACAAATTTAAACCAATATAAAAACGAAAAATCTAATAGAAAAATTTTTATTGAAGCAAGAAGTGGATATGAAAAAATTATTTTAACTAAAAATTCATCTGGCGATGTAACAAATTATAAACTGTTAGCAAGAGTTACATTCTTAATAAAATCAACTAATGAAAAAATAAGTATTAGTGAAGAAAAAATTATAAGTAGCATAGATGATAAATTTGAAGAAACAAGAAAGGAAAGGTCTGTTAAACAGAACTTTGCTTCATCAATATCTAATAAGCTTATATCAGAACTCATTATCAATAAATGATTTTAAAGTCATACGAGATAAATAAAATAAATCAAAATATTAATCATTTTATACTATTATATGGAAAAAATGAGGGTTTAAAGAATGAAACTCTAAATATTTTAAATAAAGACAAAAATGATATTTCTAACTATGAGGAAAAAGAAATTTTAGAAAGTGAAAATGTTTTTATAGAAAATATCTTATCAAAATCACTTTTTGAAAAAAAAAAATTTATAATAATTAAAAGAGCAACAGATAAAATTTTAAAGATAATTGAAATTTTACATTTAAAAAATCTAGAAGACACGACAATTATAATCAATGCAGAAAATTTAGAAAAAAAATCAAAGTTAAGATCTTTTTTTGAAAAAGATAAAAATTTAATTTGTGTACCTTTTTATCCTGATAATGATCAAACATTATCTAAATTAGCATATAGTTTTTTAAAAGATAAAAAAATTTCTATTTCACCGTCAAATATTAACTTAATAGTAACAAAGTGTAACGGAGATAGAGAAGCGCTTGAAAATGAACTAAACAAAATTGAATTTTTTAGTAAAAATGGAAAAAAAATTAATAAGGAGAACATATCAAAACTAATTAATTTAAATGAGAACCATAGCATATCTGAACTTATTGACAATTGTCTTGCTAAGAACAAAAAAAAAATAATTTACATCTTAAATGAAAATAATTTTAACAATGAAGACTGTGTTATGATTGCTAGGTCTTTTTTAATTAAAGCAAAAAAATTATTAGTCTTATCGACAACATTTGAAGTTAACAAAAATATAGATTTGACCATTTCATCAGCTAAACCACCAATTTTTTGGAAAGAAAAAGAAATAACTAAACAGCAAATTTATAAGTGGAAGTCAGAAAATATTAAGGAACTAATCTACTCATTAAGTGAGATAGAGTTACAAATCAAAAAAAATATTAATAATTCGATAAATTTAATTACAGATTTTATTTTACATCAATCTTCTTCAGAAACTAGTAGTTAGATTTAATTATATCTATAATTTTATTTAGTTGGTCCAGGTCTTTATACTCAAAAGAAATTTTTCCTTTATTCCTTTTATTGTTTTGTATTTCAACATTTAACCCAATTTTATTTGATACAGAAAGTTCAAGAGCTAGAATATTAGTATCTTTAGCAACCTTTGACTTTTGTTTTTTCTTTTTAAATAATTGTACAAAATTTTCTGCTTGTCTTACCGAAAGTTTATTTTCTACAATTTTATTTGCTACAAAACTTGCGTTATCTAAACCAACTAAAATCTTTGCATGTCCTGACGATAACTTTTTAGTCTCTATAAATTTTATAACATCATCTGGTAAAGTTAGTATTCTTAAGGAATTAGTTATATAACTTCTACTTTTTCCAATAAACTTTGAAACCTTTTCCTGATCATAAGAAAATTCATCTATCAATCTTTTATAGCCTTGTGCTTCTTCCAGTGGATTTAGATCATGTCTTTGAACATTTTCCACTATTGCAAATTCTAAAGATTTTAAATCATCAGCTTCTGTGATTACCACAGGAACATTATGAATACCTGCTCTTTGTGCTGCTAGCCACCTTCTCTCACCTGCAATAATTTCAAATTTTAAATTTTCATTATTTGATTTTCTTACTATGATCGGTTGTATCATTCCTCTTTCTTTTAAAGAGTTTGTTAAGTCCTCTAAGTTTGCCTCATCAAAATTTTTTCTGGGTTGATATTTGTTTGGTATCAAGTCTGTTATTGGTAATTGATTGTTTTGAACCTCTGCTTTTATTTCACCAATTAGAGAAGACAAACCTCTTCCGAGCCCTTTTTTAATTTTATCCACTAAGCTGCACTCCCAATTGTTGACTCTTGGTTTATAAATTCATCAGTAAAACTAAAATAAGATTTACTTCCAGGACATGATTTGTCGTAAATTAAAACTGGCATTCCATGTGAAGGTGCCTCTGATAATCTAACATTCCTTGGAATTACTGTTGAGTAAACTTTTTCATTAAAATAATCTCTAGCCTCCTTCTCAACTTGTGAAGAAAGCTTATTTCTTTTGTCATACATGGTCAAAAGGATCCCTCTGATTTTTAATTCAGGATTTAGACTTACTTTTATCCTCTCAATAGTTTTCATTAATTGAGTTAGACCCTCAAGTGCAAAGAATTCTGTTTGTAAGGGTACCAGAAGTGAGTTTGAACATACAAGTGCCATAACTGTAAGAAGACTTAGGGAAGGTGGACAATCAATTAGCACATAATCGTATGATCCTCTAGAATTGTTTAAATAAGCGTTTAATTTAACCTTTAACAAGAAGGCCCTATTGCTATCATCAGCTGTTTCAACTTCAAGTCCTGATAAATCTACATTTGAAGTGATTATATCTAAATTTTCAAACTCCGTTTTCTTGATTATCTGATTAATCTCTCTAGTTCCATTCAGTACTCCATAAATTGTGTCGCTTGAGTTATCTACGTTTGATAATCCAAGACCTGTTGTGGCATTTCCTTGGGGATCCAAATCAATAACTAAAATTTTTTTATTAAGTTGAGTCAATCCAGCTGCTAAATTTATAACGGTTGTTGTTTTTCCTACCCCACCCTTTTGATTTATTACTGAAATAATTTGCATTTAATTTTTCTTATATCTTTTTTTATTTTTCTTGGTAATTTTTTTTATATTTAATAAAAATGAATCCTCATTCGTTAAACTTTTTTTTTCTATGTACTCTAAATCCCAATCGTTTCTAGATTTTTCAAATATTTTTTTTCCACTCTTTCCCATAAAAAAAATTAAATTTTTATATTTTGAAAAATTTTCATAAACTAAATCTAAAACAACTGGCATTGGCTTGAAAGCTCTTGACATTATAGTACCTGTTTCCAAATTTTTTATTTCAAAAATATTTTTTTGAAAAATTTTTGTATTTAAATTTAGTTTTTCTGAAACCTCCTTTAAAAAACGGCTTTTATGGTAGCTTTTTTCGTAAAGGTGCACATTCATACTATTTTTCATGTTTTTAAGTATAATTGCCACTACAATTCCTGGCATGCCGGCTCCTGAACCTAGATCTGTGGTTGTATTACAATTAAAGTCAACAAAATCAATAATTTGTGCAGAATCAATTATATGACGCTCAATTATAGACTTTTTTGACGATGTTTTTTGACTGATTATGTTGATTTCTTTGTTTTTTTCATTAATCATGGATATATATTTTTCAAAGTCCAAAAATGTTTCACGTGAAACATTTAAGCCATTGAGTTTAGAGTATGAATTTAAAATTTCTTGATCCATTAAGCTATATGCTTAATAGACTTTCTTTTAACGTGTGACAACAAAATATATACAGCAGCTGGGGTAATTCCGTCAATTCTCAGTGCTTGCCCCATCGTTTTTGGTTTTATTTCTTTAAATTTAGCTTTTACTTCATTTGATAACCCTGAAAGACTATCATAATTAATTTTATCCGGTATTATAAGGTTTTCATCCCTTTTAAAAGCCAAAATATCAGCTTTTTGCTTTTTTAAATAACCCCTATAATGTGCATTAATTTCAATTTGTTCATCAATTTCTTTGCTAAAATAAGGTATATCAGGCCACATTTCCCTAATTTTGCTCATATCAACCCCTTTTTGGGTTAATATTTCATTAGAAGATCTTAAAATTCCATCTTTTGCTATTTTTACCCCAAATTTATTTGCTTTATTTGGTGATATAGTGGATTGATCCATTTTAAAATTTATTCTACTAATTTTATTAAATTTATCTAAATATAGATTTTTTCTAACATCGCCAATTAGTCCTATCTCTATTCCTTTGGCAGTTAATCTTTGATCCGCATTATCGGATCTAAGACTTAATCGATATTCTGCTCTTGATGTAAACATACGATATGGTTCGGCCACACCTTTAGTCACTAAATCATCTATCATCACTCCTATGTAAGCATCAGATCTATCAAGAATAAAAGGTTCTAATTTTTTAAAAGATAGAGCAGCATTTATCCCAGCTATAAGGCCTTGAGCTGCTGCTTCCTCATATCCAGTTGTTCCATTAATCTGCCCAGCAAGATAAAGGTTGCTAATCTTCTTAGTTTCAAGTGTTAAAAACAGTTCTCTTGGATCTATATAGTCATATTCTATGGCATATCCCGGCCTGATAATAGATACGTTCTCTAAACCATTGATATTATTACATATTTCTTGCTGAACTTCAGCTGGAAGTGATGTTGAGATACCATTTGGGTAAATTGTATGGTCATTAAGCCCTTCTGGCTCTAAAAATATCTGATGTCTAACCTTATCAGCAAATTTTACGATTTTGTCTTCGATAGATGGACAGTACCTTGGTCCAACACCTTGTATGCTGCCAGAGTACATGGCACTCTTAGATAAATTTTTTTCGATAATTTTATGAACCTTGTCATTCGTATAAGTCATACGACATGAAACTTGTTTGTTAATATTTTTTTTTGTTAAAAATGAAAAAAAATAAGGATCATCATCTGCAAACTGTTCTTCTAAATTTTCATAATTAATTGTTCTTGAGTCAAGTCGGGGAGGGGTTCCTGTTTTTAATCTTCCTATTTTAAAATTATATTTTTCTAATTGTTCACTTAATCCTGTTGAAGATTTTTCATCATATCTTCCAGCAGGTGTTCTTTCATCGCCTATATGTATCAAACCATTTAAAAAAGTGCCCGTTGTGAGTATTAGCTTAGAACATAAAACTTTTTTACCTTCTTTAGTTATAAATCCAGTTATTGTTTTTTCATCAAAAATAAACTTTATAACTGGATCAGAAAAAATGCTTAAATTACAGTAGTTTACAAGTTTTTCTTGCATATATTTGCGATATAATGATCTATCAGATTGAGTTCTTGGTCCTCTTACAGCTGGTCCTCTACTTTTATTTAATAATCTAAATTGAATGCCTGACTTATCTGCAACCTCACCCATAACACCATCCAGAGCATCTATTTCTCTTACCAAATGACCTTTACCCAGACCACCAATTGCTGGATTACAAGACATCTCTCCAATGGTTTCTATCTTATGAGTGAATAGGGCAGTGTTTGTACCTAGTCGAGCAGAAGCTGCAGCAGCCTCACATCCTGCGTGGCCACCACCTATTACTACAACATCAAATGATAAATCATTTTTCATAAACTAAATTTATAACCGATTATTATATTTACAAGGTGCGTATAAATTTGCTTAAATCGGCTTTAATTATCAACGTTTTTTAATTTAAAAAGGTTTAAAAACAAGGAAAACCGCGTATTATTTACCTATACAGAAATCGTTGAAAATACTGCCTAATATCTCCTCAACATCTACTTTTCCAACTATCATGCCAAGGTGTCTAGTAGCTAATCTTAAATCTTCTGCAGCTTTATCAAAATCCTCAACTTTATTTTTTTTATTAAAATTTTTTAGATGTTCTAAGCATTGTTCAAGATGTTGTCTATGACGTTCTCTGGTAATTAAAATATCATCACTTGTTATAAATTTATTTTTTAAATCATTTTTTATTTTTAAAATTAATTCATCAATGTTTAAATTCTCTTTAATTGAAATTAATACATGATCTAATTTTTTGATTTCTGGATCAATATCACTCTCCAAAAGATCAGATTTATTTATTACCAAAATTGCATTTTCATCTAACAAATCCTTCAAAACATCTGTAAAATCTAAGTTTTTGGCATCGACAACTACCAACTTTAAATCAGCTTCTTCTGCTCTATTTAAAGATAATTTAATTCCTTTCCTTTCAATTTCATTTTTAGATTCTCTTATTCCAGCAGTATCAGAAACAATTACTGGATAGCCATCTATATTAAGATGAGTTTCAATTACATCTCTTGTTGTTCCTGCAATCTCTGAAACTATTGCAACATCTCTATTTGATAGATGATTAAGTAGACTAGATTTACCTGCGTTAGTGGGTCCAAGAATTGCAATCTTAAAACCTTCTCTAATTCTCTCTCCAATTTTTTGGTCATTTAAAATTTTTTCAATATTTTTTAAAACTTCATCAGAACTTTTTTTAATTTCTTTTAAAATATCATTTGGTAAATCTTCATCAGGAAAATCTATTTTTGCTTCAACGTGTGATAATATTTTTAAAAGTTTTTTTCTTAAAAAATTAAATTGATCTGCAGATTTTCCATTCATAATTTTAATTGCTTGCTGTCTTTGAATTTCAGTTTCAGAAGAAATTAAATCGGCAATGCTCTCTGCTTTAAGTAAATTTATTTTTCCATTTTGAAATGCAAGTTTTGTAAACTCACCGGGCTCTGCTAGACGACAATTTTCAATATATGAAATAGAAGTGTGAAGAGCATCGATAACAGCCTTGCTTCCATGTACCTGAATTTCGGCCATATCTTCACCTGTGTAGCTCTCAGGCCCAGGAAACCATAGTATTATGCCCTCATCAATTAGCTCGGAAGTATTGATTTTATTGATATTTCTAAGTGTTGCTACCCTTGGTTTTGGAATATTTTTACCAGTCAATAATTTAATAGCTTTCGAGGTTTCGGGTCCCGAAATTCTTATAATGGCAATACCAGATACACCAGGTCCACTTGATAAGGCATATATTGTCATTAAAATATTATAGCTTTCAAACTTATTAAATAATATGATTTTTTTATGATTATGTGGATAGCTTCGTACCCCAAAAGTGGAAATACTTGGATGAGGGCATTGTTGTCTTGTTATTTATTTGATGAATACCATGATAAAAATCAAGATGTTTTCTCAAAAATGAAAATTATAAAAAGTTTTCCTAAAGAATTTGCCTTTAGGGGTATAATAGATAAAAATTATTTAATTAAAAATAAATTAGGTGCATATAAATATTACATACAAGCACAAGAAAAAATAAATAAAGATCCAAATTTACATATCATAAAAACACATAATTTTTGTGGTTCTTTAAATGGTCATGATTTTACAAATAAACAAAATACAATCGGATCAATTTATATAGTTAGAGATCCTAGAGATGTGGCAGTATCATATGCTTCATTTGCTGGTATATCTTGTGAGGAGTCAGTAAATTTACTTCTTAATGATAACAGAATATCTTTTGTTGATAAATATTACCCTGAAGTTAGATTGTCATGGAAATCTCATTTAATTTCATGGCTTAGTTTTCCAGCACCCAGATTATTAGTTAAGTATGAAGATTTACTTAAAAACACTGCAGGAATATTAAGAGATACAATTATTTTTATTAATCAATTTTTTAATAATAAAATCATAATTGATGAAGATAAAATAATGCGGGTTGTCAATGAATGTAATTTTAGTAAATTACAGAATTTAGAAGAAAAAATGGGATTTGATGAAAGTTTCATCAAACAGAATAAGTTTTTTAGAAAAGGTAAAGAGAAAAGTTGGGAAAATATTCTCTCAGAAAATTTGATAAAACAAATTGAAAATAATTTTTCTAAAGAAATGAAAAAACTTAATTATATTTAAAATCTTTATGCTGGCTTATTCATAGAGTTGAAAAACTCAGCATTATTTTTTGTGTCTTTTAATTTTGAATTGATAAATTCAATTGCATCCATCGTTCCCATTGGAGCAATAATTCTTCTAAGGACATTCATTTTTTGAAGATCATTTTTATCGAATAATAATTCTTCTCTTCTAGTTCCTGATTTGGTTATATCAATTGCAGGATAAATTCTTTTATCTGCTATTTTTCTATCAAGAACAGTCTCACTATTTCCAGTTCCCTTAAATTCTTCAAAAATAACTTCGTCCATTCTACTACCGGTATCAATCAAAGCGGTTGAGATAATTGTTAGAGATCCACCTTCTTCAATATTTCTTGCGGCACCGAAAAATCTTTTTGGTCTTTGAAGTGCATTAGCATCCACACCACCAGTTAAAACTTTTCCAGAACTTGGGATAACAGCATTATAAGCTCTTCCAAGTCTTGTGATTGAGTCTAATAATATAACAACATCTTTTTTATGTTCTGTTAATCTTTTTGCTTTTTCAATCACCATTTCAGCGACAGCAACGTGCCTTTGTGCTGGTTCGTCAAAAGTCGAACTAATCACCTCACCTTTTACTGTTCTTTGCATATCGGTAACCTCTTCGGGTCTTTCATCTATCAACAAAACAATCAGATAACTTTCTGGGTAATTTTTAGCTATTGAGTTTGCAATGCTTTGTAAGATCATTGTTTTGCCTGCTTTGGGAGGTGAAATTATTATTGATCTTTGACCCTTACCTATTGGGCTTACAAGATCAATTAGTCTTGGTGTTAAATCAGGTTTTTTTTCAATTTTTGTTGTTTCAACTTCCATTACCATTTGTTGATCCGGATAAAGTGGAGTTAAGTTATCAAATGCAATTTTATGTCTTGCTTTTTCTGGTTCCTCAAAATTAATTTTACTTACCTGAAGTAAAGCAAAATATCTTTCACCTTCTTTTGGTGCTCTAACTGGTCCCTCAACTGTATCACCTGTTCTTAAGCCAAATTTTCTAATTTGACTTGGACTAACATAAATATCATCAGGTCCCGGTAAATAATTAGACTCCATTGCTCTTAAAAAACCAAAACCATCTTGTAATAATTGCAGAACACCTGCTCCAGTAATTTCCTCTTTTTCTGCAACCTTTTTCAAGATCGCAAAAAGAATTTCTTGTTTTCTTAGTGTGCTAGCATTCTCAATGCCAAGTTCTTCTGCTTGAGCAATAAGCTGTTCGGATGATTTTAATTTTAACTCTTGGATGTTCATGATTTGAAATTTGTAAGGACTATTAAGATTTTATTAATATATATACTACAATTGTTTTTTCAACCCTAGATTGGCTTAAAAATGACTGAAAAAACAATAAAAATCAACATTATTGTAGGAACTTCATTAATTATTCTAAAGAATTTTGATGATCTAGTATTAGAGTTATTTTTTAAGGATACAAGACATTTTCCAAGATAATCATTGTAAGCTGATAACAAAATAACTAGTACAATTTTTATTTGCATCCATAATTGAGAAAATATCTCTATACCATTTAAGTAAATGAGAGCCAAACCAAAGATCCAAGTGAAGATCATCGCTGGACGCATTATGTAATAGAAAAGTTTCTTTTCCATTACTTCAAAAATATCAGTGGCTTCTTTTTTTTCTTTGTTCTCAACATGATAAACAAAAATTCTTGGTAGATATAAAAGACCAGCCATCCATGAAACAACAGCTATCAAATGTAAACTTTTAAACAATAAATAACTATTCATAATTTAAACATGGGCATTTAGTAAATTGGTTTGGGCATTGTATTTTTGGAGGAAACAATTCTCCATTAAAATGATAGTCTTGTTTTTTTATTATTAAATTCGACATTGCTTTAATATAATTTTCATTAGTACCCAGTGCTGGGACTCTTGTATAATTTTTACATCCATTTTTATCAGCCAGCTCTTTATATTCTATGTCTAATTCAACTAGAGTTTCTGAATGTTCAGATACAAATGCTATAGGAACCAAAACAATATGTTTGCCTATTATTGAATTTTCAACAATTATATCCTCTGTGGAAGGACCTATCCATTTTAGAGGACCAACACGACTTTGATAACTTAATATCCAATCTAAATCTTTAATTTTTAATAATTTAACAATTTTATCGACTGATTGTTCTACTTGCCATTGATATGGATCTCCCTTTTTTATATTTTTTTCTGGTAAACCATGTGCGGAAAATATTAATTTAAAATTTTCTAAATTATTAATTTTTTTTAATATTTCTTCTTTGTGCGCTAAAACAAAATTATCATCTGTAGGATAACAACAAATTGTACTTGTTTTAGTTTGAAAATTATTTTTTTTACAAACATCTTTCCATTCCTTAATTGATGATCCTGATGTTGCTGCAGAATATTGCGGATATAAGGGCATTAGAATAACTTCATCTGGGTTAAAATCTTTTACATGATTTACCACTTCTTCTGCTCTTGGATGCCAACATCTCATAACAATGAAACATTTATATTCTGAGTTTTGGTCATCATTATTAAGCTTTAGTTCGAGAGCTTTTGATTGTTTTTCAGTTAACTGTAAAATAGGGGATGATCCACCAAGCTCCTGATAAATTTTTTTGGCTGTGGGCGCTCTTCTATTGGATATTAATTTAGCTAGAGGATATCTTAAAAAAAATGGTAAGTTTAATATTGCCGGATCATTAAATAAATTAAATAAAAAAGGTTCAACACTTTCTAGTTTATCGGGCCCACCTAAATTAAAAAGAATTATAGCTTTTTTCATCAATAATTTTTTACTGTATTCACCATGTATTCAAACATATTAGGATCTGTTTCAGGTAAGACTCCGTGCCCTAAATTGAAAATATAAGGGTGATCTTTAAAAATATCCAAATATTTTTTTGTTTCTTTTTTTATTGTATCTTTCTCTGTTAACAATATTTTAGGATCAAGCCCACCTTGAATTGGAATTTTTATATCTTGTAAAATTTTTTTTGGATCTACATTATAATCTATACCAACTACATCTGGTTTAACAATATCACAGAATTCTTTATAATTTTTTATCTCTCTAGGAAAACAAATAACTGGGGTATTTAATGATTTGACATAATTAACTAAATTTAAAGTTGGTGAATAGATATAATTGGGTAAATCTTTCTCTTCCAACAAACCTGCCCAACTATCAAATATTTGTATTACATTTGCACCATTATCAATTTGGTTTTTAATATGTATCTTTAAAAATTTTTCTAAAATTAATAAAACTCTATTAATTAAAAAATCATCTTTAAAAAAGTTCTCTTTTAAATTTTTTTTTGGTGATTGTTGATTAATAATATAAACCAGTAAAGTCCAAGGAGCACCCACAAAACCTATGGTATTTTTATTTTTGACAATTTCATTTGAACTTACCTTTTTAATCGCTTTGTAAACTGGATAAATTTTTTGAACAAAGTCAATTTCATCTAATTTAGCCATTTCATCAATATTTACTTCACCAAGTTTTGGGCCAAAACCTTTCTCAAATTCTACCTTTTGATTTAATCCATACGGCAACATTAAAATGTCTGAAAAAATTATTGCAGCATCCAAATTAAATCTTTTTAAAGGCTGTAGAGTTATTTCCGATGAAAGATTTTCATTCAAACATAATTCTATAAAATTTGGATTTGATTTTCTAATTTCTCTAAATTCAGGTAAATATCTACCAGCTTGCCTCATAATCCAAATTGGATTAACGGTTGTTTTTTTATTTATTATTACTTCATGTATAGGTTTCATATTAAAGTAGTATATATTTATTGTATTAGTATTATGTAATGTGAATAATGATGATAAGTTTTTTTAAACATTTTATTAACAACTTAATAACAATTATCATTTATTAATATTGTTTAAATTGAAGCTTTTAAATATTTATTCAATAATTTGTATAATTTTATTCATTAATTAATTAATGTTAATAAAATCCTTATTTTACAATGATTATTAACCAATATTTAAATTGAGTAATTTAATTAAAATAATACAAATTTATTAACAATTTATTAATGAGTAATACATATCAAATTTATCTTATATCTGATTCTACTGGGGAGACTTTAGATCGAATTTTCTTAGCTTTAAAAGCTCAATTCCAAAATATTGAATATAAAGTACACTCATACTCTTTTACTAGAACGGAAAATCAAATTCTTAAAATTTTAGAAGATGCTGAGAGAAATCAAAACTCAGTAATTCTTTATACGATCGTAGATAATAATTTGGCTAAATATTTAGCAAATGTAAGTGATGAAAAAAAAATACCTTGTTTCGGAGTATTAGGGAATTTAATTTTAAATTTTTCAAAAATTTTAAATCAAAAAGCATCACATGAACCAAGTGGCCAGCATGCATTAAATGACGAGTATTATGAAAGAATAGAAGCTATACAATTTACAATGAACCATGATGATGGAAATTTAGTGAATGATATTGAAAAATCAGATATTATTTTAGTAGGAGTAAGCAGGACAAGTAAAACGCCTACGTCAATTTATCTAGCAAACAAAGGTTTTAAAACATCAAATATTCCACTTGTAAATGAAAACTCATTACCAAAAAAATTAAGAGAAAACCCACAGATATCTTGTGTTGTTGGTTTAAATACAGAGGCAGAACGCTTAGTTGATTTAAGAAAGAATAGAATGAACTCTTTAAAAGAAACCGAAAACATAAAATATACAGACATTGAAAATATAAAAAAAGAGATAGAAGATGCAAAAAAAACTTTTCGAAAATATAAATGGCCATCTATTGATGTTACAAGAAAATCAGTTGAGGAAACAGCTGCATCAATAATTAAAATACACGAAATATATTTAAATAATGTTAAATAAAATTATTCTTGCATCTAAGAGCAAAGTTAGAAAAGAAATATTAGATAAACACAAAATATTATGCGAAGTAAAACCATCAAATGTAGATGAAGATATTGTTAAAGAAGCTCTAATTAAAGAAACAGCTTCACCAGAAATTATCTCAAAAAATTTAGCTGAGTTAAAAGCTAATAAAATAAGTTTGAACGAGACAGATAGATTGGTTTTAGGAGCAGACAGTGTAATAGATTTAAATGGTGAGTTAATATCTAAGCCCGAAAGTAGAGAAGAAGCTTTAGAAATTCTTAAAAAACTTAATGGAAAAAAACATAATTTAATAAGCTCAGTGTGCATTTCAAAAAATGGTTCAATGATATGGAACCATACAGACAAAGCTGAATTAACAATGAAAGATTTTTCAGAAAATGATTTAAAAACTTATTTATCAAAGATATCCGACGAAGCTTTATATGCTTACAATGTCTACCAAATTGAGGGTGAGGGAAGAAATTTATTTTTAAATATAACTGGAGATGAAAATACTATAATGGGGTTGCCTGTTTTAAAAATTAAAGAATATTTAAACAATTATTAATGAAAAAATATAAAGTTATAGGAAATCCAATTGAACATTCATTATCTCCAACATTACATAATTACTGGATCAAAAATAATGGTATTGACGCAATTTATGAAAAACAAAAACTAAATGAGAATGAATTAGAACAAATTATTGATGATATAAAAGAAGAAAAAATCAATGGTGTTAATGTCACTGTACCATTTAAAAAAAAAATCATTCCTTTTTTAGATGAATTAAGTATTGAAGCTGAGACAACACAATCAGTTAATACGCTTTATTTAAAAGATAATAAAGTTGTAGGTCATAACACAGACATAATAGGCTTTGAAACTAGTATTGAAAAATCCAAATATGATGTCGTTAATAAAAAGGTTTTAATATTGGGCGCGGGTGGAGTCGTGCCATCAATAATCTTTGCTCTAAATAAAATGAAAGTTTCTAAAATAAGAGTAAGCAATAGAACCAAAGAAAAGGTACAGAATTTAAAAAAAAATTTTAAAAATATAGAGTTAATAGAATGGGGCGAAATTCCCAATTTTGACATGATAATTAATGCTACAAGTATAGGCTTAAAGGAAGATGATAACATAAAATTAAATTTTTTATCAATTTCTGGAAATAGATTTTTTTATGATGTTATTTATAACCCAAGTGAAACTAATTTTTTAAAAACTGGAAAAAAACTGGGAAACAAAACTTTGAATGGTAAATTAATGTTTATTTATCAGGGACTTGAGGCTTTTAATATTTGGCACGGGTTAAAGCCTGATGTAGATGAAAATGTTATGAAATTATTAGATTGATGATTAGAATTGGTATTATAGGTGAAATAGGTTCAGGTAAAAGTTATGTGGCTAGTAAGTTTGGATATCCAGTTTTTAATGCCGATTATGAAGTAGCGCGATTATATCAACAAAATAAAAAAATTTTCACGAAGTTAAAAAAAATTTTACCAAAATATTTTCACTCATTTCCAATAAAAAAGGAAGAGATTTCAAATGTAATTTTAGCCAATAAAAATAACTTAAATAAAATAGTTAAAATTGTTCATGTAGAAGTAAGAAAAAAAATGAATTTATTTTTAAGAAAAAATAAGAACAAAAAGATTATAATCTTAGACATTCCTCTATTACTAGAAAACAAAATTAATAAAAAAAAGGATATATTAGTCTTCGTCCAATCTAAAAAATTAGAAATTGTTAAAAGATTAAAAAAAAGAAAAAATTTTAATCAAAAGCTTTTGAAAAAATTTAAATCTATCCAATACTCAACAAATTATAAAAAGAAAAAATCTGATTATATTATTAAAAATAATTTCACAAAAAAATCTATCAATGATGGTATAAGAAATATTTTAAAAGAAATCACATAAATGAAAGAAGTAGTATTAGATACCGAAACAACAGGGATATCAATAAAAGAGGGTCATAGAATTGTTGAAATTGGCTGTATAGAACTTGAAAATTTAATACCAACAAAAAATAAGTTTCATTGTTATTTGAATCCAGAAAGAAAAGTTTCAGAAAAAGCATTAGAAGTTCATGGATATACAGACGAATTTTTAGCCACTCAAAAAAAATTTAGTGATATTGGAGAACAATTTTTAGAATTTATAAAAAATAAAAGATTAATTATTCATAATGCTGATTTTGATTTAGGTCATTTAAATAATGAGTTAGCTATACTAGGAAAAAAAAAGATAGAAAATGAGATTGTGGATACCTTAATTTTAGCTAGAGATAAATTTCCAGGATCACCCGTCAGCTTGGATGCTCTTTGTAAAAGGTATAGGGTGGATAATTCAAGAAGAACGCAGCATACAGCATTAATAGACTGTGATTTGTTAGCTAAAGTTTATATTAATTTAATAGATCAAAAGGAACCAACATTAAATTTTCAAAGCGAAAAATCTACAATTAAGCAAAAAAATAATACAAATATTAATTATTACAAAAAAATTGTTCTACCAACTGATGAAGAATTAAAAAGACACAGAGATTATCTAAATAATAATCTTAAAAAAAATTTCTTCTAATTTAGTCTCTGGTTATAAAGCTGTTCAAAATCAATTTTTTTTTCAAATTTAACACCTGGGTATCCAGAGTTATGTAAAAGATTTAAAAATGATTTTTCTAATTCAGGATAAATATCAATTTGAACATCACATAGTATTATCCTCTCAAGGTCATTTTTCTCTTTAATTTCATCGTCAATTTCTACAATTGTTGAATAATTCATTTCAAAATAAGATTTTTTTTTATTATTTTGTTTATCTTCAAATTTCAAAATTGTATTTACTTCAATCATCTTATTTTTTACTGCTTTAGAATTTATATCAATATTGAGTTGGTATTTTGAAATATAATCCTTTACAAAAATATAAGTTTCTATGTCAGGTGTTTCACTTGACATATCTTTGATATAATTGCTTAAAATTTTATATTTTTTTGTCATCTTCTTCTTCTATATCTTCAAAGTCTCCCTCAATAAAATTATTTTTTTCTGTTTCGTCTTTTTTATTTTTGAATTTAACAAAAATTTTTTCCAATAAAAATTTTCTAGAAACAGGAAATATTATAAAAAATCCAATGATATCTGTTGCAAAGCCAGGAATTATCAAGAGAAGTGCAGCAAAAGCTATTGCTGCTCCTGAAAGCATCTCATAAGTTGGTGCTTTTTTTTTCCTAATTTGTTCAAAACCAGATTTTAAGGTATTTAAACCCTCATATTTCGCATAATAAACCCCAACAATTGCAGTAGTAAAAATAAGTAAAATTGTTGTAACGGCACCAATTTGAGACCCAATTTTTATCAAAAGAAATATTTCAACAGCAGGAATTAAAATAATGGATAATAAAATTGGGTTCATTTGTCCATAATCTAAATTGCTAGTTGAAATTAATTAACATAGTAATTACTATTAAGCTAATGAATTATAGTTTTGAATACATAGACATCATTCTTCTCGCAATGATTGCTGGCTTTATATTTTTAAGATTAAGAGGAATTCTTGGTAAGAGAACAGGATTTGAAGGTAAAGCACCTACTCAATTTGATAAAATTTTAAAAGAAGCAGTCGTCAAGCAAACTCCAAAACAAGCCGATATTTTTGATGAAGAAGCACAAAAAGAATTTTTAAAAGGTGCTAGAATTGCCTATGAGACTATAATTACTGATTTCAGTGATAATGATAATAAAATAACAACAAGCAAACCACTATTAAATAAAGATATTTATAGTCAATTCAATGAAGCTTTAAAAGAAAGAAATTCTAGAGGACATTTTGCAGAAATTACATTTATAGGTATTAACTCAGCAGAAATCAAAGAACACAAGAAAGTAGACAAAATCTTAAATGTAACTGTAAATTTTATAGCTGAGGTGATTACTTGTATAAAAGATAAAAATCAAAAAATTATATCTGGGGATCCCAAAAAAATTAAAAAAATTTATGATACTTGGGTATTTTCAAGAGACACAACATCTCCAAACCCTAATTGGCAATTAGTTGATACTTTAACTTAATTGACAAATAAAATTTCAGATAAAGATAAAAAGGATTGGGAAAATTTTCTCTTAAGTGAGGAAAAACTTCCAGACAAAGATTTAAAATTAAAAAAAAAAAAATATAATAGTACTTATTCAATAGATTTACATGGGTATACACTTGAAGAAGCAAATAAATCTATTCAAGATTTTATAAATAAGTCATATGAGAAAAATATTAACAAATTAATTGTTGTAACTGGAAAAGGTATTCATTCTAATAATGATACAAATCCATATGTTTCAAAAGATTTAAGTATTTTAAAATATTCTGTGCCTGAATTTATAAAACAAAATGTTGATTTAATGAAAAAAATATCTGAAATAAAAAATGCAGAAATTGAAGATGGTGGTAGTGGAGCTTTCTATATATATTTAAAAAAGAAAAAATGATTATTTGGTTAGCATCATACCCTAAGAGTGGAAATACATTAGTGAGGTCGATGCTCTCAGCATATTTTTTTTCTCAAGATGGTAATTATAATTTTGAATTAATCAAAAATATTAAACAATTTCCTCATGGAGGTTTCTTTTTAAATATGGGAATTGATATAAATAATCAAAATGAAACAATAAAAAACTATATAAAAGCTCAGGAGTCTTTTAATAAAAAAAAATCAATTCAATTTTTAAAGACGCATAGTTTCCTTTTTAACTTTAACAAAAATTACCCCTTTACAAATTTCGATAATACGCTCGGGGTAATTTACATCGTAAGAGATCCAAGAAATGTCGTGACATCTTTTTCTAAATTTAAAAGCTTAACAGTTGAAAAAACAGCGGATTTTATGATTAATGGAACTGGGGACGGTCTAGTTTGGACAAATAATTGGTCTGTTAATTATCAGAGTTGGAAAATATTTAAAGAATATGAAAGATATTTATTAATAAAATATGAGGATTTAATTAGTAAGCCAGATAAAACTTTTTTAAAAATTTTAGAATTTATTCATAAACTAAATAAAACCAATTTTGTACTTGATAAAAAAAAATTTGAAAATGTAGTTAAAACAACGAGTTTTGAAAATATGCAGAATTTAGAAAAAGAAAAAGGTTTTAGTGAGAGTTGGGTTGATGAAAAAACAGGAAAAAAAATACCTTTTTTTTACTTAGGACCCAAAAATGACTGGAGAAATAAATTAGATGCCAAAATTGTAGAAAAGCTTGAAAAAGCTTTTAAACCAGAAATGGAAGAACTTGGTTATTTATAATTTTACAATATAAATTTTGAAAGGTCAGTATCTTTAACTAAATTATCTAGATTTTTATTAATATATTCTTTATTTATAATAATCTTTTCACCAGCTCGATCAGTTGCTGTGAAGCTTATTTCATCTAAAATTTTTTCTATAATTGTATGCAATCTTCTAGCACCAATATTTTCAACAGTTGCATTTACTTCAGATGCAATATTTGCAATTGTATCAATTCCATCCTCAGAAAATTCAAGTTCAACATTTTCAGTTTTTAATAAAGCCTCATATTGTTTAATTAAACTGAAATCTGGTTCTCTTAAAATTCTTTTAAAGTCATCACTAGTTAATGCTTCCAGTTCAACTCTTATTGGCAATCTTCCTTGCAGCTCAGGAAGCAGATCAGAGGGTTTTGCAAGTTGAAATGCTCCAGATGCAATGAATAAAATATGATCTGTTTTAATTGGACCATGTTTTGTATTCACTGTGGTTCCCTCAATTAAAGGTAACAAGTCTCTTTGAACACCTTCTCGAGACACATCTCCACCAACTCTATCTGTTCTTGCAGAAATTTTATCAATTTCATCTAAAAAAACTATTCCATTATTTTCTGTGGACAGCTTTGCGGCTTTAACAATTTTATCTTGTTCAATTAACTTATCAGACTCATCATTAATTAAAATTTCATGGGATTCTTTTACTGTCATCTTTTTCTTTTTTTCTTTATTACCCATAGATTTACCAATCATTTCTCCTATATTAATCATGCCAACATTAGCACCAGGCATTCCAGGAATTTCAAATGATGTATTATTTGATCCAGTATCACTTACTGCAATTTCAATTTCATTTTCATCTAGATCACCATTTCTAAGTCTTTTTCTAAAGCTCTCTCTTGTTGCTAAACTTGCTTTTTTACCAACTAAGGCATCTAAAACTTTTTCTTCAGCAGATTTTTGTGCTTGAGCCTGAACTTCTTTTCTCATTTTCACTTTTTCCATGCCTATGGCTATTTCGATTAAGTCTCTAACGATTTGTTCAACATCTCTTCCAACGTACCCAACTTCAGTAAATCTTGTAGCTTCAACTTTAACAAAAGGTGCTTCAGCTAACTTTGATAATCTTCTAGAAATTTCAGTTTTACCAACACCAGTTGGTCCAATCATTAAAATATTTTTTGGTAATACTTCATTCTTCATTTCACCTTTTAGTGCTTGTCTTCGCCATCTATTTCTTAAAGCGACAGCAACTGCTTTTTTTGCCTTATTTTGACCTACTACAAATCTATCTAGTTCAGAAACTATTTCCCTAGGTGATAATGAACTTACTAAAGAATTTTCTTCTTTTTTATTTTTATCTTTAGGGACTAAATGAGTTACGTTTGAATTATCCATTATATTTTTAAAACCTTGATGTTATCATTTGTAAAAACACAAATTTCAGAAGCAACTTTAATTGCTTTCTTGGCGATTTCTTCTGCACTCTTATCTGTTTCCATTAAAACTTTACCAGCTGCTAAAGCATAATTTCCACCAGACCCAATTCCAATTACATCCCCTTCAGGTTCTAATACATCACCTGTTCCAGAGATTATGTAACTATTCTCTTTATCACCTATAGCCATTAAAGCCTCTAATCTTCTTAAGTATTTATCAGTTCTCCAATCTTTTGCTAATTCAACAGCAGCTCTAGATAAGTTCCCTGCATGTTTTTCAATTTTTGCCTCTAATCGTTCAAATAGTGTAAGTGCATCTGCTGTCGATCCAGCAAAACCAGCAACTACATCTCTTTTTTCAATTTTTCTAATTTTCGAAGCTGTACTTTTGACGACAGTATTTCCCATACTTACTTGTCCATCACCAGCAACCACTACTTCATTATTTTTTCTAACGAGTACAATTGTTGTCATAGAGGATAAATGGTAACTATTTATAATACTTCAAGTGTTTATACTGATATTGATATACTTGGATTATGTATGTATACCTCTAAAATATATGTCTAGAAAAGGAAAAGTATCCAGAAAAACGAAAGAAACCAGTATTAGCGTTGAGGTTAATATTGATGGAAAAGGCAAATACCAAATTGATACTGGCATAGGTTTTTTAGATCATATGCTTGAACAATTATCAAAGCATTCTCTTATAGATTTAAAGGTAAAAGCAAAAGGTGATACGCACATTGATCTTCACCATACAACCGAAGATACAGGAATAGCAATTGGTGAGGCTCTAAAAAAAGCCGCTAAAAAATTTGTTGGCATTAAAAGATATGCACACAGAGTTATTCCTATGGATGAAACTTTAACTAGAGTTGCAATAGATGTTTCGAATAGGCCCTATTTAATTTGGAAGGTAAAATTAAAAGTAGAAAAACTTGGAGAGATGGATACGGAATTATTTAAAGAATGGTTTCAGGCTTTTTCTCAATCAGCTGGTATTACGATGCATGTTGAAAATATTTATGGGGATAATAGTCACCATATTATTGAGTCCTGCTATAAAGCATTAGCAAGATCATTAAGAGAGGCATTAGAGATGGACCCTAGAAGTAAGAAAAGCATTCCATCGACTAAAGGTTCACTATAATTTTAATGAACGTCACAATTGTTGATTATAATTCAGGCAATATAAGCTCTGTAATAAATTCTTTTAAAGAAGTCGCAGGAGATAGAGTAAAAATAGAAGTTACTTCAGATTTAAAAAATATTAAATCAAGCGATAAAGTTGTGTTACCAGGGCAGGGTTCGTTTAAAAGTTGTGTTGATGCACTGAACAACATCAATGGTTTAGTGGAAACATTAAATGATTTTGCAATTAGTAAAAAAAAACCTCTTCTTGGAATTTGCGTTGGATTGCAAATGTTTGCTGATGTTGGTTATGAGGAAATTGAAACTAAAGGTTTAGGTTGGATATCTGGAAAAGTATCAAAAATAGATAATCATAATGGAAAATATAAACTTCCACATATCGGTTGGAATCAAATTAATATTCTAAAAGAGAGTAAGATCTTTAAAGATATAAAAAATAATTCTCATATGTATTTTGTACACAGTTATGAATTCGTTCCAGAAGATAAGAATGTTGTTTCAGCAATAACAGAGTATTCATCGAATATTGTATGTTCTGTGGAGAAGGAAAATATTTTCGGAACCCAGTTTCATCCTGAAAAAAGCGATAAAATTGGACTTAAAATAATTAATAATTTTATCAATTTATAAACAATGAAAATATTTCCAGCCATAGATATTAAAGATAAAAGATGTGTGAGATTAGTCAAAGGAGACTTTGATAAAAAAACAGAATATGAAATGTCTCCAGTTGAACAAGCAGGTAAATATAAAGATTATGGTTTTAAAAACCTTCACATAGTAGACTTAGATGGGGCCTTGAGTGGT
The DNA here is from genome assembly GCA_902595745.1 of uncultured Pelagibacteraceae bacterium. GTDB lineage: Bacteria > Pseudomonadota > Alphaproteobacteria > Pelagibacterales > Pelagibacteraceae > Pelagibacter. The sequence goes on along the minus strand of CACJRE010000009.1, from coordinate 2,442 downwards.
GAAACTGTTAATTTAGATATTGTCAAAGAAATAGTCACTAAATTTGATCTTAAAATTGAGATTGGTGGAGGGGTAAGAAATTTTGAAAGTATCCAGAAATATACTGATGCTGGTGTTGAGAAAGTTATTTTAGGAAGTGCTGCAATAAAAGACAAAAATTTTTTAAAAGAGGCTTGTGAAAAATTTCCAAATAAAATTGCCTTAGGATTAGATGCTAAAGACGGTTATTTATCGGTCTCAGGCTGGAAAGAAAATTCTAACCAATTAACATTAGATTATCTGAAGGAAGTTAACGACTATGGCGCAACTAGATTGATTTATACTGATATAAATAGAGATGGAATGAAGCAAAGTCCTAATTTTGAAGAAACAGTAAAAGTTGCTGATACATCTAGTTGTCCCGTAATTATATCTGGTGGTGTTTCATCAATAGATGACATCAAAAGAGCCAAGGAATTAAATAATGATAATATTGAAGGAATAATAGTAGGCAAAGCTATTTATGATGGTGATATTAAATTAGATGAATTAATTAAGGAATAAAATGCTCAAGAATAGAATAATACCTTGCCTGGACGTTAAAAATGGTAGAGTTGTAAAAGGCATAAACTTTGTTGATTTACAAGATGCAGGAGATCCTGTTGAACAAGCTAAAATTTACTCTGATGGCGGTGCAGATGAAATTTGTTTTCTAGATATAACTGCATCAAATGAAAACAGAGACACTATTTATGATGTTGTAAAGAAGACCTCAAAAAAATGCTTTGTCCCTTTAACTGTTGGTGGAGGAGTTAGAAGTGTTGATGATATTAATAAACTATTAAATTGTGGTGCAGATAAAGTTTCCATTAATACTGCAGCAGTTCAAAATCCAGAAGTAGTAATTGAAAGTTCAAAAAAATTTGGTTCACAATGTATTGTTGTTGCAATAGATGCAAAAAGGAATGAGGATAAATGTGAAATTTTTACTCACGGTGGAAGAAATAATACAGGGATTGATGCGATCGAATTTGCAGAAAAAATGGAAGATAGCGGGGCAGGAGAGTTATTGGTAACTTCAATGGATAGAGATGGTACCCAAATTGGTTACGATGTTGAGCTAATATCTAAGATATCATCTAAAGTAAATATTCCAGTTATCGCATCTGGTGGAGTAGGGAACTTGGATCATTTAGTAGATGGAATTAAATTAGGAAATGCTAGCGCGGTTCTAGCTGCATCTATATTTCATTATGGTAAACATTCAGTAAAAGAAGCTAAGGAATATTTGGATTCAAAAGGAATACCTGTTAGAATTTAGAATGCTTAGCACATTAGAAAATTTAATAAAACTTGCGCGAGAAAGAAAGTTGTCACCTATAGCAGGTTCTTACACAAATAAATTGCTTACCGATAAAGCTTTAAGTAAAGCAAAAGTTTTAGAGGAAGTTGATGAACTAATTGAAGCTATAGAAGAAGATACAAATAAAATACATGAAGCAGCTGATGTGTTTTATCATTTATTGATGTACTTAGAGGCTAATGATGTAAAAGTTGAAGAGGTGATGCAGGAATTAGAAAAAAGAAGAAAATGATCTATGATAACAATAATATTTTTGCAAAAATATTAAGAGGAGAAATACCTTGTAACAAAATTTATGAAGATGACTTTGTCTTATCTTTTCATGACATTAATCCTCAAAAAAAAATTCATGCTTTAGTTATTCCAAAAGGAAAATATATTGATCTGGATGATTTTAGTTTAAATGCTTCCTCAGAAGAGATGGTTGGTTTAATTAAGGGAATTAATATAGTTGCTAAAAAGCTTGGTATTTCGACAGAAGTAGGCAAAGGATACAGAGCACTCGCTAATATAAGCATTGATGGTGGTCAAGAGGTTCCACACTTACACTTTCATTTATTTGGAGGTGAAAAAGTTGGAAAAATGGTTGAGTGACACAAGAAGTACAAAGGAATTATTTAGAAATAAATTCAATTGAAGATCTTAATAAAGTCACCGATCCTCAAGAAGAATACTCTTTAAATTTATTAGAACCACAAAATTTTCAGTTAAATAAATTTTTTTATAAAAATATTGGAAAAAAACATAAATGGATTGATCGATTGGTTTGGACAGAAAATCAATGGATAGATTATGTTTCTAGTGAGAAGGTTAAAACATATGTATTGAAGTATAAAGAAGATTTAGCTGGATTTTTTGAACTAATATTTCATAGTGAAAAAAATGAAATCGAGATTGCTTACTTTGGAATACTTGAAGAATTTCAAAATAAAAAATTAGGATCATATTTATTATCTCAAGCAATACAGAAATCGTTTCAAAGAGATATAAATAGAGTTTGGGTTCACACATGTTCTCTAGATCATAAAAATGCTTTAAATAACTATATTGCTAGAGGAATGAAAATATTTAAAACTGAAACTATTAAAATTTAGTTTTGT
>CACJRE010000008.1 GCA_902595745.1 uncultured Pelagibacteraceae bacterium | reverse complement strand
ATAATTGTTAAAGAAATTTTTAAAGATTGGATTGAACCTTTAAGAAAAGGATTTAAAAAAGTTTTAGATAACCCAAGTAAACATGGGCGAGAGAATGTAGACAAAAATCAAGGTAGATTTTTTGAAGACTATTGTAATTGGGAAAGAATTGAGGAATTCAAAGATTGTATGTTCAATTCTCCTGCAGCACAAATAGTTGCTGAGGCCACAAATTCAAAATCTATACAAATTTTTCATGATCATCTTTTTATAAAAGAGCCAGGAACAAATAAAGAAACACCTTGGCATCAAGACATGCCTTATTATTGTATGAATGGCAATGATACAGGTAGTTTTTGGATACCATTAGATGAAGTTGATATAGAGAATAATCTTAAGTTGATTTTAGGCTCTCACAAATGGCAAAAGTTAATTAGACCTACAAAATGGTCTAATAATCAATCTTGGTATCAAGAAGATAATTCATTTATGGATTTACCTTCATTAGAAGAATTTGAAAAAAATATTTTGATCCCGGAACTTAATTTAGGGGATGCAGTATTGTTTAATTTTAAAACTGTACATGGCTCTACCGGTAATAATAGCTCTAAATCAAGAAGAGCATTTTCAATGAGATTTATTGGCGACGATGTTAAGTATATTGATAGAGGAGGACCTACTTCACCACCATTTGATGGAATTAATTTAAAAAATGGGGATTTAATGAGAGAAGATTGGTTCCCAAGAGTTTTTAATAATTAGTATATTCTTTAATCTCTTTAATTTTTGAACCTGTGTGATTATTAATTTCTAATTTAATTTTGGCCCTATCATCATTTAAGAAATGAACATCTCTTGAAAGTTTAATAAAATTATCTGTAAAATCTTTTTCTTTTTCACATTGTCTTTTATCATCTTCAATTATCCATAATTTTGAATTTATTTGTTTTAAAGACTCAAAGAGTTTATTAAGTTTTTGATCAGATTTAACATTACTATTTAATTGATCTTTTAAAATTGAATGCTCTTCGTTAATAAATTTTAATTTTTCTAAATCTTTGATTTTTTCTTGTTTAATTTCTAAGATAGATATTTTGTCCAATAATTCACCCACAGATACTTCAACTAAAATTTTATTCATTAAATTTCATACTATGGTAAATTATTATAAATATGTCTAATATTTTAATTATTAAACATGGTTCTCTAGGTGATATAGCCCAAGCATGTGGTGCAATTCAAGATATTTCTGAAAATCATAAAGATGATGAAGTTCAATTGCTTACAACTAAACCTTATTTTGATCTATTCAAAAAAAATCCACATATTTCTAATGTGATTTTAGACAAGCGATTATCAAGACTTAACTTAATCTATTTGTATTCATTAATGAAAAAAATTAAGCAATACAAATTTTCGAAAATATATGATTTACAAAACTCTAGTAGAACAAGATTTTATAAAAGAATATTATTTCCTAAAGCTACAAAAGATATATGGTCATCTACAGAGACCACATTACCTGAAGGAACTACAAAAGAAGATTTTGATAAAAACTCTGTTTTATCTAGATTTGTTTATCAATTGAAAAGTTCTGGAATTAATACAAGTTATACCTTAACTCCTGATTTTTCATGGAGTTTGACTGATATAACTCAAATAAAAAAAAGTCATCAATTGGAAAAATATATTGTTCTTTTTCCTTTTTGCTCTCCTCATTTAACTTCTAAGAGATGGCCCTATTATAATAATTTAATTTCCATGATTAATGAAAGATTAGAGAATAAATTTAAGGTAGTTATTGCACCTGGACCAGGAGAAATCAAAGATGCATCAAATATTAATGCACTTTGTGTTTTAGATAATGGAAAAGCTTTAGATATATCTCAGTTAGCAGCTTTAATTAAAGATAGTTCATTTGTTGTCGCAAATGATACGGGTCCTGCACATATTGCAGCCCATCTAGGTTCAAAAGGAATTGCGTTATTTGGATCTCACACAACTCCTTTCAAAGTTAGTATTGAAAGAGAAAACTTTAAAGCGATACAAGCTCCAGAGCTATCAAAATTATCCCCAGAAAAAGTTTTTGAAAGATTATCTGAGATTATTTCTTAATTTTTTCCAATACTCTTAAAAATATAGGAACAGTGAAAAGTATAAAAAGTAATCTTATAATGTGATGAAAAGCAACAAAGTCGGGATCTAAATCAAAAGCAATTGCTATAACTGCTACCTCATAAATTCCACCAGGACTAAATGATAAAATTAGAGTTAAAATATTTGTATCAACAAAAAATGTTGCAACATAGGCTGCAACTAAACCTAAAACTACTAAAATAGTAGTAGCCACAATACTATGAAGAGAATTATTAGCTATCTCTTTAACAGTTTTTTCGGCAAACCTACATCCGACAGAAGAGCCAAGAATTAGTAGACAAAAATTTACAGTTTCGTCTGGCAATTTATAAGTAGCTATATCTGTAATTTGTAACAAACCATTCGCAAACAATGTTCCAGAAAGTAAAGCTGCGGGAATTTTAATTTTATCGAAAATAAAAATAAAAAATAATGATGCAACAATAAGTAAAATTAAATTTAAGTGATTTTGAGTCAAATAATTGAAGTCATCATTTAACAAAACATTGTTGTCAGTATTATTAACTATAATAAATGGAATGACTGTTATTATGATGATTAATCTAATTAAGTGAGAGGTTGCAACTTGAGATAAATCTGTTTTTTCATTTTCAGCTAAAATCATTAAAGGACCCAGTGCACCAGGTGCTGCTGAAAATATTGAAGCTTTTTCACCATAGCTTGCAAATTTTTGAAGGTATTTAGCGACAACTAAAATACAAACTATTATGTAGATTAACATAATTAATGAAGTCCAAATCCAATCAAGCATTTGATTAAATAAATTTTGGTCTATGTAATTTCCAATATGCAAACCTAAAATTATCAAGATAAAACTTAATACAATTTTAGGCATCATGATTTTTAGACCTGATAATGCAGCAATCGATGTAATAATCATGGGTCCTAAAAACCAAGCCAGAGGAATATTAAAATAATCTGCAATAATTGCACTAGGAATAGAAATTATTAAAACAGAAAAAAATTTAATAGAAAAAATTTGTTTTGTATTTTCAAGGTAAAATGAGATTTGATGCTTAATCATTTAATAAGCTTCTATCATCAACTATGTAAAAGATAATAAAAAATGTGTTTATCAATAGTGAATAAAGTGAAAGTGTAATTTGTAAAAAAAATAATATTCTAAGTTTTGTTCATTTTTTTTTTAAGAAAGTTGTTTCAATTAAAGGTTGTACTATCTAATTATAGGTTGCATAAAGATTAAGACTATAATTAACTTACATTTTTAAATTAGAGAGGGAAAAATAATGAAAAACTTAAAAAAAATAGTTTCAGTATTATTCTCAGCAATCCTATTATTCTCAGCAACAACTACAAGCTCAGTAGCAATTGATAAATTGCACTTTGTAATTGGTGGTGGTGCTGGTGGTGGTTGGGATGGAACTGCTAGAGGTACTGGAGAAGCTTTGACAAAAGCTGGTATGTTAAAAAGTGCATCATTCGAAAATATGTCAGGTGGTGGTGGTGGTAAAGCATTAGCTTACATGATTAATACTAAACCTGCTAATACAGTTTTAGTTCAATCTACACCATTAGTACTAAGATCAATTACAAGACATAAAGGTTATGTAAAAGGTAATGGAACTTTATCTTATAAAGATGTTGTGCCGATTGCTGGTGTAATTGGTGACTACGGTGCTATTGCAGTTGCAAAAAGCTCATCTTTTAAAAACTTTCAAGATGTAGTTGATGCATACAAAAAAGATCCTAGCTCAGTTAAAATGGCTGGTGGATCAGTAAGAGGAAGTATGGATCATTTAATCGGCGCTTTGGCTTTCCAAGCTGCGGGTGCAGATCCAAATGCTGTTCAATACATTCCTTATGATGCTGGTGGAAAAGCTTTAGCTGGACTTTTATCTGGAGAAACTCAAATCATATCAACTGGTTTAGGTGAATTGATGGGTGCAAGAGATCAAGTAAGAATTATTGGTATTACTGCTCCTTCTAGAGTTTCTGATGCACCAGATGCACCAACTCTTAAAGAACAAGGATATGATGTACAATTCGTTAACTGGAGAGGTTTCTTCGGTCCTCCAGGTATGAGCAATGCTGATAAATCGAAAATTGCTAAAATGCTTGGCGATGTACAAAAAACTCCTGAATGGGAAACTGTAAGAGCAAGAAATGCTTGGGTTAATATTTATAACCCAGAAGGTAAGTTTGTTTCTTTCTTAGAAAAACAAACTACAGAAATGACAGCTCTTATGAAAAAACTAGGAGTAATCTAATCCTTAGGGATAGAAATTGAAATTAGAGCAGTGAATATAAATACTACAAAAATTATATCACTGCTCTTTTTTATTTTTTCAGCATTTTATTTATATACCGCTTACCAAATTCAAGTTTTTGCATTTGATGAAAATGCGCCATTTAATGCTAGAACATTTCCAATTTATTTAGGTTACGCAGGATTATTTTTTTCTGGATTAAAGCTTATTTTACCAGACCCAAATACAATCAAAGTAGAACATAAAAATTTAGAGTATAAAAAAACAGGTATACTTATACTTATTGCAATTATTTATGGAGCTACAATATTAAAAGTTGGTTATTTTTTAACCACTTCTTTATTTTTATTTGCTTCATATTATTTTTTGGGAGAACGAAGGTGGATTTTAATGTTTTTATTGTCCTTTCCATTTGTTGCTGCCTTCATGTATTTGCTTCATGGAATTCTTGATATTTATTTAAGAGATCCATTCTTACAATCAATAGGGGTTATGGGATGATTGAAGGGATACTAATTGGATTAACAACAGCACTTACATTCCAGAACATACTAATGGTTATGGTTGGTTGTTTTTTTGGGACAATCATTGGAATGCTTCCTGGTCTTGGTCCGATGACTGCTATCGCTTTAATGATACCCATTACATACGGTTTCGATCCAGCGACCGGATTAATTTTAATGGCTGGAGTTTATTATGGAGCAGTATTTGGTGGTTCAACTTCTTCTATATTATTAAATGCTCCAGGTGTTCCAGGAACTGTTGCTACTTCATTTGACGGTTATCCAATGGCACAACAAGGTAAAGCTGGAAAAGCTTTAGCGATTGCTGCTTGGAGTTCATTTGCAGGTGGAACATTATCTGCAATTTATTTATTATTCATGGCACCAAGTTTATCTAAAGTAAGTTTATCTTTTAGATCACCAGATTATTTTGCTTTAATGATTTTAGGCTTAACAGCTATTGCTGCTTTTTCATCTAAAGGACAATTTTTAAAAGCAATGATGATGGTAGTTCTTGGATTAATGCTTGCTTCAGTTGGTCAAGATAGTTTATCTGATATCACAAGGTTTACATTTGATAACATGAACTTAACAGATGGGATTAGCTTCGTGCTAGTTGTGATGGCAACTTTTGCAATGAGTGAAGCTTTAACAATTATCTTGAAAAGAAACGATCCAACCAGTGCTGCTAAACAAGTTTCATTAACAGAATTAGGTTCTATTAAAATAAATAAAGAAGAAAGAACAAAAATGTACAAAACAATTCCAAGATCCTCAGTAATTGGTTTTTTAATTGGTGTATTACCAGGCGCTGGTGCAACAATTGCATCCTTTTTAGCTTATGGAATGGAACGAAACGTAGTGAGTGACAAGGAAAAAGAAAAATTTGGTAAAGGAAGTGTAAATGGATTATCCGCACCAGAAACTGCAAATAATGCAGCTTGTTCAGGTTCATTTGTACCTATGCTTACTTTAGGAATTCCTGGCAGTGGAACAACTGCTGTGATGTTGGGTGCTCTTTTAGGATTTGGTGTTCAGCCAGGACCAAGACTTTATATGACTAATCCAGAAATCTTTTGGTCAATTATTATGTCTATGTATATAGGAATGGTAATTCTGCTTATATTAAATTTACCACTCATACCTTATATAGCTAGAATTCTTGCTGTTCCTAAAAATTATTTAATTCCTTTAATTTTATTTTTTTCTGTCACAGGTATTTATGTGATGTCATTTAATAATTTTGATATTTATTTAATGATAGGGATTGCTGTTGTTGCAACTTTTTTAAGATTATATGACTTTCCTATGCCACCATTAATTTTAGCTTTTGTACTTGGTGGACTTATGGAAGAAAACTTAAGACGCTCTTTGTTGTTAAGCAATGGATCATGGGAATTCTTGTGGGACAGAACTTTAACCGCATGTATACTCACTACTACAATTTTGATTGTTTTTTGGCATATTTACAAAACTTTTAAAAAGAAAAATTAAGATTTGATATCTATTCGTTTTCTAATAATTTCTTTATCTAATTTCATTTCACGGTAAGACATGATGAAAACTCCCAAAAATATAATACTTGCACCAATCCAAGTGAATAGATCAGGTGTTTCGCTAAATACAAAGTAGCCTATTAGGGAAGCAAATACTAAACTTAGAAACGAATATGGTTGTGTCATACTAACATCGACTAATTTATAAGCGTGATTAATACAAAGATGTAACAATGTGCCAGCAAAGCCTGCAAAAAATAAATAAATCAGAGTTTGTAAACTTGGTGTTTGCCAATAAAACAATGCAATGATGAAACTTAAAATAGTCATAAAAGTATATCCATAAGATAAAATTGTAATTGAACTATCATCTTTTGTAATAGTTTTTGTAATTATAATTACTATCGACCACATAAAAGAAGAACCTAGAGCCATATAAACTCCAAGCGAGATATCAATTATACCTGGTCTTAAAATTACCAACATACCAATAAATCCTAAAACCAGTGCAAAACTCCTATATATGAAAATTTTCTCACCAAGAAATAAAACAGCTAATATTGTTACTAAGAAAGGAACAACAAAAGATATTGCTGTAGCCTTTTCGATTGGCATCATTATTAAGGCTGAAAAATATAAAAGCATTGAAGGCAAGTTTAAAATAGCTCTTAGAAAATGTTTTTTAAGATGATTTGTTTTAAAAACTGTAAATTTAGATTTTAACATATAAGGAAAAATAATTAGAAAACCAAACAAAAATCTAAAGAAGCCTGCAACGTAAACGTTAACTTCTGCTTGTGCTAACTTTAAAAAAGTTAACATTAATGTTCCAAAAAAAACTGAAATTATAATTAAAAAAATTGCTAATTTATTATTAGACATCAATAGATGACTATATGTAAAACTAAACTATAAACAATCCTAGTTTAAATCAATTTTTTGATGTTTGGTTTAAAACAAAGATGCCAGAACAAGTAATTATTATAGCTCCAATAATTGTAAACATATCTGGTATATCATTATAAAATATATACCCAAAAATTATTGCCCAAAAAATTAAAGTATAATGGAATGGCTGGATTATACTTGCTCTAGCTTTACTTAAAGCAATTATCTGAAGGTAAAGACCTAATGAAAAAAATATTCCTATTCCTAAAAACATTGCATACGAAGATCTCTCTACTGGGGTCCAAAACTTAGAGGCCAATAAAGACATAATTATTAAGCCAATAATTGATGTAAAAAATAATGATGTTTCATTTGTATCAAATTTAGAAACTTTTTTAGTAATGATTTGATAAAGTCCCAAAATAAAAGCACCAATCAATGGTAATAGGGCTTTTGGATCAAAAATAGATGATGTGGGTCTTAGAATAATTAAAACTCCAATAAAGCCAATAAAAATTGCAATCCATGTTTTAACAGACACTTTTTCTTTCAAGATTATTGCAGATAACGCAACAACTATTACTGGTGCCAATGATCCAATACTATGAGCATTAGCTAGAGATAAATATTTAAATGACAAAACAAAACACCCAGACTCCATTACAGACAATAAGCTTCTAAATACCTGCAATCTAATATTTTTAGATTTATAAAATAAATAATTATTTTTTCTTTTTGACTCAAATAAACTTAACATTAAGACAAAAAAATATTTAAAGAGAAGTAATTGAAAAACTGAATGATGAATAATTAGAGTTTTTTGAATAGTGTCTAAAATAGAAAAAGATAAATAAGCAAAAATTCCAAAAAGTATTCCAATAGACTCTTTGGATTTAAAAATAAGCATAAATTAGCTTAGGATCTTTTTATACTCTTCAATAATATTAGACCAATAAAATTTTGAGACTTTATCTTTGGCACCTTTTCCATACTCTAAATATTTTTTATTTTCTAGCATTGAGTTTATTGAATAATAAATTGAGTCTAAATTGGTTCCATCACAAATTAGACCTGTTTTTTCATGTTCAATTGCATCAGATGCACCTCCAACTTCACCACCAATGGAGGGAATACTATATTGTGCGGCCTCAGTGTAAGCTATTCCAAAACCTTCTACTGAAGATTTATAAACAATAGATGGCATTACAAATATATTTGATTTAGCCACTAAGGCATTTTTTAAATCATCACTTATATCTTTAAAAAACATTACCTGATCCTCTAAGTTCAATTCTTTTACAAGACTTTTAATATTTTCCTCTTCATCCCCATAACCAATACAAACGTAGACAATATCTGGATAAATCTGCTTTAAATTTCTTAAAGCCATTATTACTTTTTCATGATTTTTTCTTTTATCAAATCTTGAAACTGTAATTAATCTTGGTGTTTTGACTTTAAGTAAGCTCTCAACTTTATCTAATGATTTTTTATCAAGATCTTTAATTGGATCTATCCCTGGATTAATAACAATAATATTTTCCTCTTTTACTCCAATTTCAATTGCTAAATTTTTAGTATATTTTGAATTAGCAATTACTTTTTCAACATTATTTAAAACTTTTAATAAACGTTTGTTAATCCCTGATCCTTTAGTGTGATTAATTTCTTTACCATGAATTAAACAATATTTTTTTTTATTTGTTTTTAAATGCTCTAAACTTTTCCAATGATCAGCTATAATTCCATTTGCTTTGCTATTTTTAACAAATTCATCAATGAGATATGCTTTTCGATATTTTCTGAGTAATTCGGGTCCCCCAACTCTTTCAATAGAAAACGAAGCTTGTTCGTCAAATTCTTTATGATTTTCAATGTAATCAGCAAAAACTTTAATCATAAAGTTTTTTGATAGTTCTCTTGCAAGTCCCCACATTAAGCTTTGCATGCCACCCAGTTCAGGAGGGAAAGATTTAGTAACGATTAAATACATTAATCATATTTCCATTTGATACCACAACCAGCACTAGGGATTTGATGTTGTGGTCCTTTACCAGTTTCAGCAATTTGTTTCATAGATTTAAACAAATCACTTTCCCTGTCTTTTACAGGTACAAAATTTTTAAGTTCTCTCAATCTACCTCTGTATTGAAGTTCTAAATCTTTGTTATAACCAAAAAAATCTGGCGTACAGACAGCATCATAAGATTTTGCAATCTTTTGGGTGTCATCATGTAAATATGGAAAATTAAATTGATTATCATTTGAAAATTTAATCATATTATCAAATGAGTCCTCTGGATAATTAACAAAATCGTTTGAACATATAGCAACTGAGTTTATTCCAATCTTTTTTAATTCATTGCAGTCTTCTACAAGTTCTTTTGTAATAGCTTTAACATATGGACAATGATTACAAATAAACATAATCAAAGTTCCGTTTTCTCCTTTGATATCATTTAATGAAATAATTTTATTGTCAGTTGACTTTAATTTAAAGGGTATGGCTTTTTTACCAAAATCACATATTGGAGTTTGTATGGGCATAATGTAAACTATATAAATTATGTTTTATGATTTAAAAGATAAAAAACCAAAAAACTCTGGCGAAAATTGGGTTGCTCCTAATGCAACTATTATTGGGGATGTTACTTTGGAAAAAAACTCAAGCGTATGGTTTAATGCAGTATTACGTGGAGATATTGAGAATATCTATATAGGTGAGGGATCCAATATCCAAGATGGATGTGTTTTACACACTGACCCAGGTTGTCCTTTGAAAGTTGGAAAGGATGTGACCGTTGGACATTTAGTAATGTTACATGGATGCACAATTGGGGATAATAGTTTAATTGGTATTGGGGCAGTAATACTTAATAACGCTAAGATTGGAAAAAATTGCATCATCGGTGCTAAAGCTTTAATTACTGAAAATAAAGAAATACCAGACAATTCATTAGTAGTTGGTTCTCCAGGTAAGGTTGTTAGAGAAGTAACTGAGGAAGAAAAAAAAGAAGTATTAGAGAATACTAAGCATTATCAAGATAATTGGAAAAAATATTCAAAATCGATTTTTTAAAGGAGTAATAAATGCCAGCCGGATATGTGATTGCACAACTAAAAGTAACAAATCCTGAAAACTACAAAGAGTATGTAGCTAAAGTTAGCGAAGTTGTTAAAAAATATGATGGAGAATATTTAGTTAGAAATGGAGAATATCAAGTTGTTGAAGGAGAAGATAATTTTCCAAGATTAGTAATCATCAGATTTCCAACTTATGAAAGAGCTTTAGAGTGGTATCATTCAGATGAATATAAACCTGTAAAAGATATACGATTACAGAACTCTGAGGGAAGTAATATTATTGTAAAAGGAATTTAGGGAACTAACCAAGTATTTTTATTATCTACTAAATTAAATTTAGCTCTTCTGTGACCTTTGGCTGCTAAATAAAGCCATTCAATAGATTTTATTTTGCACTGAATAACGGTAAAATTTTTATAACCTTCTTCAGATTGTTCCTTAGTATAATCAAAGTTATCCAATTCTGGTTTTAGTCCTGAAGTCGGTATTTCACTTTCGGTTCCTGGCCCTTCATCAACTAAATAACATTTTCTAGATATATGTTGTGTTTTTAACCAAGATTCTTTTGTTATTTCATTATCGTGATTAACAGTACATTCAACTTTAAGTCTAACCTGTATCTTTTCTTCTTTGTCATAAAACAATAAAGCAGCATTTTTATTTGCTTTTAATTTAGCGATTTTATCCGATCGAATATCACTATGATATTGAACAAGATTGTTTGTTTCATCTGCTTTTCTAAGAACAACTATTCGTCCATCAAAATCAGATTGATCTCCGCATATAAAAACAGGTATTCGAAAGGGTGACCCTCTGTCTTTGACTGCATTAGTCAGCATTGACCAAATCTTCTTTTTGATCTCTGTAAAGTCCTCGTAATAAGGAACGGTATCAGTCACAGATTATTTTTTCTTTTTTAAAAGTGCTATTAACCCTGAGCTATCCCAACGATTACCGCCCATTTCTTGAACCTTTGCATAATAGCCATCGATTATTTCTGTGATAGGAACAGGCGAACCATTTCTTTTGGCTTCTTCAATAACAATAGCCAGATCTTTTCTCATCCAATCAATTGCAAAACCATAATCAAACACGTCATCAGTCATAGTTCGATATCTATTTTCCATTTGCCAGGATTGTGCAGCACCTTTTGATATAGTTTCCATAACAATATCCATATCTAATCCAGCGTTAATGCCAAAGTTGATCGCCTCAGATAAACCTTGAACTGTTCCTGCAATACATATTTGGTTCATCATTTTAGTTAACTGTCCACTTCCAGATTTACCAATTAATTTTACTTTTCTGCTATAGCAATCAATAACTGGTTCCGCTTTTTTAAATACATCTTCATCACCACCAACCATTACTGTAAGTATTCCACCTTCAGCTCCAGCCTGACCACCTGAAATAGGCGCATCTAAAAAATCAAATCCTTTATCTTTAGCAGCTTGATAAAGCTCTCTTGAGATTTCTGCAGAAACAGTTGAGTTATCAATATAAACACATCCTTTTTTTGCTGTACTAAATATTCCATTTTCTCCAAGAGACACTTCTCTTAAGTCATTATCATTTCCAACACAGGTAAAAATAAAATCAGCACCTTCAGCTGCTTTTGCAGGAGTATCTGCTTTTGAACCCTTATATTCTGCAATCCATTTGTCAGCTTTAGCAGTTGTTCTGTTATAAACAGTTACATTGTGACCAGCTTTTGATATATAACCTGCCATTGGATAACCCATGACACCAAGACCTATGAAAGCAACATTACAAGACATAATTTTTATTTCCCATGTTTAATAGTTTGAAATTTAAAGTAATTCTATTTGGATTTATTTTTACATTTTTTTCAAGTTTTGGACAGAGTTATTTTTTAGGACTTTTTAATTCTAGTATAAGAGAAGCGCTATCTATCACTCATGGACAATTTGGCTCAATTTATGCATCAGCAACTTTGTGTAGTAGTCTTTTGTTAATTTGGGTTGGAAAAAAAATTGATGATGTAAATATTTTTAAATTTGCATTTTTTGTAATTATTCTTTTATCATTTGCTTGTTTCTTCTTTTCAAAAATATCGTCAGTTTTTTTATTATTTATAGCAATTTTTTTGATGAGATTTTCAGGACAAGGAATGATGTCTCATACAGCATCAACTACTATCTCAAGGTATTTTACTAAAACCAGAGGACGAGCTTTAAGTATTAGCTGGTTTGGCCTTTCTTCAGCGGAATTTATTATGCCAGTTTTAATGGTTTATTTATTAACAATCATAGATTGGCAAAATCTTTGGGTTATTTTTTCATTAACAGTTTTAATTGTTCTACCTATTGCTTCTTTTTTATTGATTAAAAATTTAAATCTAGATTCTAGAGAGGCAAGTGATGAAGATAAAAAAGATGTTGAGATTAAACAATGGAAGAGACGAGAAGTAATAAAAGATTATAGATTTTATATCATTAGTTCAAACATGTTAGCTATGCCATGGATTTTTACAGGCTTTGCTGTTTTCCAGTCTTTTGTTCAAAGTTCAAAAGGTTGGGGACCATATATTATTGCTCAATCATTTATGTCTTATTCAGTTTTATCAGTTTTAACTTTATTTTTATCAGGATATTTGATTGATAAGTTTACAAGTAGAAAATTATTAATTTATATGAATATTCCACTTTTGTTATCAGTAATAGTTCTATTCTTTTTTGATACACCGTTTACAGCCTTTATATTTTTAGGTTTAGTAGGGATATCCAATGGCTTTGCCAATATATTAGGATCTTCTACGTGGGCTGAATTATATGGAGTTAAATATCTTGGATCTATTAAGGCTTTAACTACTGCATTGATGGTATTTGCGACAGCTTTTGGTACTGCTTTATTTGGATTTTTAATAGATATAGGTTTTACTGTTGAGGGGATAGCTGTTGTATCAGGCACTTATATATTCATTTCTTTAATTTTATTATTTTTGGTCAGAAATAAGCTTAATCCAGTGATAATTTAGAAAATCCTTGCATTTTTTTAGTTCGAGGTATAAATAATCGCCCATGGCAAGAGTCACAGTAGAAGATTGCATAGATAAAGTAGAGAGTCCTTATGAATTAGTGCTTGTTGCTAAGGAAAGGGCTACTCAATTAAATGCAGGAATTGAACCAACATTAGATAGAGATAACGATAAAAATACAGTTATTTCATTGAGAGAAATTGCAGAAGAAACGATTAAAGTTTCCGATTTAACTGAAAGTGCAGTTTACAAGCTTAGAAAACATGTTGAACAAGTAGATGATGGTGTTGAAGACGATGAGGAAATAGGTGATGATTTTGAAAACATGTATAAAGGTGAGATCTCAAAAAGTGGAACACCAATTTTGCCATCTAAAAGAGCAAGAAAAACTCCAGAAAAAATTCAAGTTTCACAAGAAGATTTAGCTGAATTATCAGAAACAGCTAAGCCAGATGTTGATGTTTCAGCGGGTGAGGAAATAATGAATGATCAAGGTGAAGTTTCTCTTGATGAAGTTTCAGAACAAGAAAATCAAGAAGCAGAAGTAAATTCAGAAGATACAGACGCTTCAAACTCATAATAAAATCATATAAAGTTAAATCATGAATAGGAAAGTGTCAGTTGCTCCTATGATGGACTGTACAGATCGTCATGAGCGTTACTTTTTAAGACTGATTTCAAAAAATACACTTTTATATACAGAGATGGTTGTTGATGAAGCAATCAATAGAGGCGATAAAAAAAGATTGCTTGAATTTAATATTAACGAAAAACCTGTTGCATTACAATTAGGTGGATCATCTCCAAAACTTTTATCTGAGGCTTCAAAAATTGGTGAGGACTTTGGTTATGATGAAATTAATTTAAATTTAGGTTGCCCAAGTAGAAAAGTTGAAAAAAGTAAATTTGGTGCTTGTTTAATGAAAGAGCCTAATTTGGTTGCAGATTGTTTAAGTAAAATGCAGGCCTCAACAAACTTACCTGTAACTATCAAAACTAGAATTGGATACGATAATGTAGAAGATTATGAAAATCTTCATAATTTTATTACAACTTTAAAATCAACAGGTGTTAAGACATTCATTATTCATGCAAGAAAAGCAATGTTAGGAAAATTTACTCCTAAACAAAATCTAAACATTCCTCCTTTAAAATATGAGTATGTTTATAAATTAAAGGAAGATTTTCCAAATGATGAGATAATTATTAATGGTGGAATAACATCTGTCGATCAAATAAAACCACATCTTCAAAAAACTGATGGAGTTATGATTGGAAGAGCAGCGTATCATACCCCTTATATGTTAGCAGACATTGAAAAAGAAATTTTTGGTACTAAAGAAGTTTTAAGCAGACAAGATGTAATTGAACAATTAATTCCTTATGTGAAAGACGAAATCAAAAAGGGGACTAGATTAAATCAAATAATGAGACATACTATTGGATTATTTCATGGTCAAACAGGTGCTAGTTATTGGAAAAGATATTTAAGCGAAAATATGTGTGTAAGAGATGCTGATGTTAAAAAAATTGATCACATAATGGATAAGATTAAATACAATAATGTTGATACAAGTGTAGGGCAGTCTGCTTAATTCAATTCTAGCAAACGAATATAGTTATTTTATTTTATTAATGGTACTAACAGCAGTGCCTGTTGGTTTTGTTGCTGGTTTGTTTGGTATTGGTGGTGGTTTAATTACTGTTCCATTTCTTTATTATATTTTTGGATCTTTAGGAATTGATAAACAATTTATAATGCACTTAGCAGTTGGAACCTCTTTTGCAATAATAATTCCAACATCAGTAGTTTCAGTTTTAACTCATCATAAATTTAATTCGGTAGATTTTAGTGTAGTGAAGAGCTACGGTATTTTTGTAGTTGTTGGAGTTGTTTTGGGAACAGTATTTGCTGCCACCTTTAAAACAAAATCTCTAGTGCTTTTCTTTTCAGTCGTAATATTTTTTTTAGGAATTTATTTACTTTTGATTAAAGAAAAAGAACAAAATGTAATATCTGAAATGAAATTATATTTAAAAATTATACTTGGTTCGATTGTTGGATTTATTTCGGCTATAACGGGTATTGGGGGTGCTGTCATGAATGTACCAATTCTTAAGTTTTTTGGTTATTCAATTAATAAAGCAATAGGTAGCGCAGCAGCAATTGGTTTTTTAATAGCATTATTTGGTGCAACAGGTTTTTTTATTTCAGGAAGTTATTTAAAAACAAATTTACCTTTTAGTATTGGATTTTTAAACGTACCTGCTTTTTTAATCTTTATTCCCATTACAACTTTTATGGCAAGATTAGGAGCAAGAACAGCTCACAAGATAGATAAAAATATAATTAGTAAATTATTAGCTATTTTCCTGCTAATCGTAGCGATTAAGTTTTTCTATGAGTACTTAAAATTATAAATATGTCATTTAAATTAGATAAGAAATTTCTAAAGTCTTCACATTATGTAAAAGATCTTAAATTATGCACTATTAGGCTACACGATAATTCTAAATTTCCATGGTTAATTCTAATTCCTAAAAGAATTAAGATTGAAGATATCGCTGAACTTAATTCTAAAGATCAAATTTTGCTTATGAAAGAAATTGTTTTTGTGAGCAAAATAATGAAAAAATTATTTAAAACATCAAAGCTTAATGTAGAAAAAATTGGGAATATTGTTCCTCAGTTACATATACATATCATTGCAAGAAACAAGCGAGATAGTTCTTGGCCATTATCTGTATGGGTTGTTAAAGGTAAAAAATACTCAAAAATAGCCTTAACAAATATGATAGAAAAAATAAAAAATGCTTTTAAATAAAAAGAGGTGACTTCAGTCTCCCTCCATCACCTCACAATTTAAATTAGATGATTCTTTAAAGTTTTATGAACACTTATTAGTTGAAAATTAACTTTATTAAGTATTATATTTTTTGATCGTATTGGCCTATTTTTCCAGTTTTTTGAAGTAAATCATCAATAAAATCAAAGATCTTCCTCTTTCTGTTGTCTGAGGTTGGGCTTTCGGTAACAATTACTAATGAAGGTTTGTTTGAAGACGCTCTTATTAGTCCCCATGATCCATCTTCAAAAGAAAATCTTACTCCATTTACTGTTAATACTTCAGTAATAATTTGATCATCAATTTTGGTTTTGTTATCTTTAATTTCTTCAACTTGTTTAACTAATTCTTCAACTACTTGATATTTTTCCTCATCTTTACAAAAAGGAGCCATCGTAGGTGTCTGATATGTAGTTGGCAATTCATTTATAATTTCACTCATTTTTTTATTTTGATTATCTAATAGATGACATACGTGAATAGCTGAATTAATTCCATCATCGTATCCATAACCAAGAGGTTGATTAAAAAAGAAATGACCACTTTTTTCAAAACCTGCTAAAGCTTGTTCAGTGTTAACTTTTCTTTTAATGTGAGAGTGTCCTGTTTTCCAATAAATAGTTTTACAATTATTTTCTAATAAAATTTTATCTTTTGAATATAGTCCAGTTGATTTTACATCGACGATAAACTTAGAGTTTTTATGTTTATTAGATAAGTTTCTTGCAATTAATAAACCAATTTTGTCTGAAAATATTTCATTTCCTTGATCATCTATAACGCCAACTCTATCTCCATCCCCATCAAAACCAAAACCAATATCTGCTTTATTATCTTTAACAGCTTTTGCAATTGCATGAAGCATCTCCAAATCTTCTGGATTAGGATTATATTTTGGAAAAGTCCAATCTAAATTACAATCAAGCTCAATAACCTCACAACCAATGCCTCTTAAAATATCAGGAGCAAATACTCCGGCAGTACCATTTCCGCATGCAACAACTGCTTTTAATTTTTTATTAATTTTATTATCTTTTATTAAATCATCCTTGTAAACTTGTTGAAAGTTTTCTATTTTTTTTTCACTACCTTCGCCATTTGAGAATTTTTCATTTAATGTAATATCTTTTAATTCTTTCATTTCTTCTGGTGCATGCGTTAAGCCTTTTTTGATACCCATTTTAACTCCAGTCCAACCATTCTCATTGTGACTTGCGGTAACCATAGCAACTGCATCTGCATCTAAATTAAATTGTGCAAAATAAACCATTGGTGATAATGACAAACCCACATCTTCAACATAACATCCTGTTGAAATTAACCCTTTTTTAAGAGCACTTTTAATTTCCTCACTATAAGACCTATAATCGTGTCCAACTATAACTCTCGGATTATTTTTTTTTGTATGAACTTTTATTTGAGTACCTAAACCTTTACCGAGATTCGTAATCCCTTCTTCATTTATGTCCTTTTCGTACAACCAACGAGCGTCATATTCTCTAAAACCATAGGGATCGATATTAATATTTTGATTCATCTGTTAATTACTTACTCTTTTTTTAATTTTTTTATTGAAAAATATTTTGTCGCGTTCTATAAATGTTCTATTGAATAGTTGTTTATATAGTATATTAACAACGAACGCATACAACATATAGTTGTTTTCGTCACAATAACAAAATATAGTAACAATTATGAATAAGATTCTATCACAGGCCCTAAAGAAAGCTGTCTCCGAATATAGCCCAGAAGTTAAGGAAGTATCAAAAGGAAATAGACCTGATCTTTTTTCTTTAAGCACAGAAACTGAACTCTTTCAAAACGACAAAGGTATTATAATTAAGATTGATAGATCTAAAGATGCCAATTTAACTGATTTTGGTAAAGCAACTTTGAAAGATAGATATCTTGGGCATAACGAGTCATTTCAAGATTTATTTGCACGTGTTGCAAGTTCTTATGCTGATGATAATTTACATGCACAAAGAATTTATAACTACATAAGCAATCTCTGGTTTATGCCAGCAACACCTGTTCTATCTAATGGGGGAACTAAAAGAGGTTTACCAATCTCATGTTTTTTAAATGAAGCATCAGATAGCCTTGGAGGCATTCTTGATCTTTGGAGTGAAAATGTTTGGTTAGCTGCAAAAGGTGGTGGTATCGGAAGTTATTGGGGCAACCTTAGATCCATTGGTGAAAAAATTGGTAAAGTTGGAAAAACTTCTGGAATAATTCCTTTCATTAAAGTTATGGATTCTTTAACCATGGCAATTAGCCAAGGTTCTTTAAGAAGAGGATCTGCAGCTTGTTATTTGCCAGTTGATCATCCTGAAATTGAAGAATTTATTGAAATGAGAAGGCCAACAGGCGGAGACCCAAATAGAAAAGCTCTAAATTTACACCACGGTGTTTTACTTTCAGATGCTTTCATGAGAGCTGTTGAAACTGATGAACAGTGGGCACTAAAAAGTCCTGCAGATGGTACTGTTCAACAAACAATATCAGCAAGAAATTTATGGATAAGATTGTTAACTGCTAGAATAGAAACAGGTGAACCTTATATTATTTACATTGATACAGTTAATAGATTAATTCCACAGCATCATAAACTTGCTAACTTAACTGTTAAAACATCAAACCTGTGTAGTGAAATAACTTTACCGACTGGAATTGATAAAGACGGAAGAGACAGAACTGCTGTTTGTTGTTTATCATCACTTAATTTAGAGAAGTATGATGAATGGAAAGATGATCCAGACATGATTAGTGATGTTATGAGATTTTTAGATAATGTTTTAACTGACTTTATAAAAAAAGCTCCTGATCAATTTAAAGATGCAAAATATTCAGCAGAAAGAGAAAGAAGTGTTGGACTGGGTGTGATGGGTTTCCATTCTTTTTTACAAAAAAATAGAATTCCTCTTGAGTCTGTAATGGCTAAATCTTGGAATAAAAAAATATTTAAACAGATAGATGCTCAAGTTAACAAAGCTTCAAAAGATCTAGCTGAAGAAAGAGGTGCTTGTCCAGATGCGGCTGAGTATGGTTATCAAGAAAGATTTTCAAATAAAACAGCAATAGCTCCAACAGCTTCAATTTCGATTATATGTGGTGGTGCATCACCAGGGGTAGAACCAATAGCAGCTAACAGCTACACACACAAAACTTTATCCGGTTCATTTAATGTGAGAAATAGATATTTAGAAGAAATATTAGAAAGCCATGGTAAAAATGATGATGAAACTTGGTCAAGTATCACGACTAATCAAGGTTCTGTATCTCATTTAGATTTTTTAACTGATTTGGAAAAAGATGTTTTTAAAACAGCATTTGAGTTAAATCAAAAATGGATCATAGAGTTGAGTGGAGATAGAACTCCATACATATCTCAAGCTCAATCAGTAAATTTGTTTTTACCTGCAGATGTTCATAAAAAAGAGTTACACAGAATTCATTTTGATGCTTGGAAAAAAGGCTTAAAAAGCCTTTATTACTGTAGATCAAAATCAATCCAAAGAGCTGAAAATATCAATGATGCAAAATCAACAGATGTTTTGGCAAATGTTTACAAAAATAAAGCAACAAAAACTGAAGAACCAGAATACGAGGAGTGCCTATCATGTCAGTAGCAGAAAAAGTAAAACAAGAAATTATTCAACCAAAAAAAAATAATAATGGATTACTTGTAGGCAATCCTGTTTACAAACCTTTTAGATATCCATGGTGTTATGATGCATGGTTAACTCAACAAAGAATTCATTGGCTGCCTGAGGAAGTACCACTAGGAGATGACGTTAGAGATTGGCAAAAAAACCTAAGTGCTTCTGAAAAAAATTTATTAACTCAAATTTTTAGATTTTTTACTCAAGCTGATGTTGAAGTAAGTAATTGCTACATTAGACATTACATGAATGTATTTAAACCAACTGAAGTGCTAATGATGATGTCATCATTTGCATCTATGGAAACAGTTCACATTGCTGCTTACTCTCATTTATTAGATACAATCGGGATGCCTGAGTCAGAATACTCAGCTTTCATGAAGTATAAGGAAATGAAAGACAAGTATGATTACATGCAAGGCTTTGATGTAAAATCAAATCACGACATTGCAAAAACAATTGCAGTATTTAGTGCTTTTACTGAGGGGCTTCAACTGTTTGCAAGTTTTGCAATTCTTTTAAATTTTCCAAGACATAATAAGATGAAAGGTATGGGGCAGATTGTTACTTGGTCTGTCAGAGACGAAACTCTTCATTGCAATTCTATGATAAGATTGTTCAAAGATTTTATTAAAGAAAATCCAGAAACGTGGACACCAGAACTTAAAAAAGAACTATATCAAGCTTGTAGAACTATTATAGAGCACGAAGATGCTTTTATAGATTTAGCATTTGAAATGGGTCCAATGGAAGGTTTAACTGCACAAGAAGTTAAAGATTATATTAGATTTATTGCAAATAGAAGACTTGATCAATTAGGTTTAGAAGCAATTTACGATGTGCAGAAAAATCCTTTATCTTGGTTAGATACAATGCTTAATGCTGTAGAACACATGAACTTCTTTGAAGGTCGTGCTACTGAATATTCTAAAGCATCAACACAAGGTACTTGGACAGAAGCCTTTAGTTAATTTTTAAAATATTATCTGTAGTTAAGTTCCATAACTTTTCGATGCTTGTTACCTTTATATTTTGCAAGCGGTCGAATAAGTTTATTTGCAGCATGCTGTTCCATAATATGAGCTGACCAACCAGTAATTCTTGATATTACAAATATTGGTGTAAAGAAATCAGTATCAAAACCCATCAGATGATAGGTAGGACCAGTTGGATAATCTACATTTGGATGAATATTTTTTTTCTTAATCATCACTTTTTCAACAATGTCATAGATCTTTTCAAAGGTTTTATCTTTTTTAATTTTAGCTACTTTTCCAAAATACTGTCTCATGGTTGGCACTCTAGAGTCTCCAGATTTATAAACTCTATGACCGAAGCCCATCACCACTTCTTTATTTTTGAGAGCATTATTAATCCATTTTAAAGCATTCTCAGGTTTTTTAATTTTTTTCATCATATGCATCACTTCTTCATTTGCTCCACCATGAAGAGGACCTTTTAAACTTGCTATAGCTCCAGTTATTGCTCCATGAATATCAGACAAACTACTTGTAATAGTTCTTGCAGTAAATGTTGATACATTAAAGCTATGTTCTGCGTATAAAATTAAAGAAACATCAAATGCTTTAACTATTTCTTTTTGTGGAACTTTTCCAAAACACATATAAAAAAAGTTTTCTGCAAAAGTTAATTCTTTTTTTGGTTTTATAATTTTTTTGCCACTTCTAATTCTATAAAATGCAGCTAACGCAGTAGGAGTTTTAGCAAAAATTCTTAGAGCTTTTCTCATATTTGCTTCAGGTGAAGAATTTGATGTCTCCTTATCTTCTAGACCCATCACGCTTACTGCAGTTCTTGCAACATCCATTGGATGGGATTTTTTTGGCATATGCTTAATTATCTCATATAAATTCTTTGATAGTTCTCTGTTATTTTTTTCTTCTTTTTCAAACTGTTTTAATTGAATTGAGTTTGGAAGGTCTTTATTTAAAATTAAATATGCAACTTCTTCAAACCTACAATATTCACATAAATCTTGAGCTGCATAACCTCTATAAGTAAGAGAGTTTATTTCAGGCATTACTTTTGAAACTTCTGTTTCATCAACTACTATACCTAGTAGACCTTTTTTAATTTCTTCACTCATTATTCATGTCCTTCCGTATTAAAATTATAAATTTTTTCATCTAAAGAGTTGTATTTTTCATACTCAACTAACTCATAAAGTCTTTTTCTAGTTTGCATTTTATCAATAATATTATTTTGATGTCCATCCGTATAAATGTCTCTTAATCCATCTTCTACATTTTTCATTGCTAATCTTTGTGTAGTGACTGGGTAAATCACTATATTATATCCAAAATTTTCTAATTCTTTATAATTGAAAAGTTTAGATTTACCAAATTCAGTCATGTTAGCTAACAAATAACAAGAAAGTTCTTTTCTTACTTTTTCAAAATCTTTTTCATCATGAAGAGCTTCTGGAAAGATGATTTCAGCACCAGCATCAATGTATGCTTTGCATCTATCAATCATTTTATCAATTCCCTCAACTCCTTTTGCATCTGATCTTGCAATTATTTTAAAATTATTGTCTCTTTTAGCTGCTACACATTCTTTGATTTTATTAACCATAGCTTCTTTTGAGATCAATTCTTTATTATCAAGATGACCACATCTTTTTCTCTCTATTTGATCTTCTAAATGAACAGCTGCAATTCCAAACTCTTCAAATGTCTCTATAGTTTCTTTACAAGATTTAAAACCTGTATCTATATCTACAATAGTAGGTAAATTTGTAACTCTTGAAATTAAATATGATCTCGTACTAACATCTTGTAATGTAGTTAAACCAATGTCAGGAAAGCCAAGATCATTAGCCATTACACCCCCTGAGATATAAACTGCGTCATATCCAATTTCTTCAATTAGTTTTGCGGTTAATGGATTGTAGGCACCTGGTACTCTTAATATTTTGTTTGATTTTAATTTTTCAACAAAATCAGTTCTTTTTTGACTTGGTTCTTTATTAACAAAATGCACTAAAATATTCCTTTTCTTAAATTTCTTTTCAGATCTCTTTTTTTAATTTCTATATTCAATTTATCTAATTGACCTGACTTTAAATTTTTTAATTTTTGAACTGTTTTTAAAAAACGATCACTCTCTTTTTTATTAAGAATACCGTCTGTTAAAGTTAAAAATTTATTAATATAGTTTTTTCTCTTAAATGGTCTTGCTCCATAAGGGTGAGCATCTGCTCTATCAAGTTGTTCGCTAATTTTTTTACCATTATTTAAAGTGACAACTACTTTAGCACCAAAAGATTTCTTCATTGGATTAGGATCATGATATTTCTTAGTCCATTTTTTATCTTCATAAGTTGTAATAGACTTCCAAATTTTAATGGTGCTTTTTTTATTTGATCTTGCTTTAGTGTACGATTTTACATGATGCCAATCTCCATCCTCTAGAGCTACAGCAAAAATATACATTATAGAGTGATCAAGAGTTTCTCTACTTGCATTTGGGTCCATTTTTTGAGGATCATTAGCACCAGTTCCAATCACATAATGAGTGTGGTGACTAGTAAATATATCGATTTTTTTGATTTGATTTAGATTTGGTATTTTAGTCTTAAGTTTTTTAGCTAAATCAATTAATGCTTGTGATTGATACTCTGCAGAATACTCTTTTGTGTAAGTCTCAAGGATAGCTTTTTTCACTTCTCCTTTTTTAGGAAGTGGCACTTTATAATTAGCTTTTTTTCCATCCAATATTCTTGCAATAACACTATCTTCACCTTCGTATATTGGGCTAGGTGCACCTTCACCACGCATAACTCTATCTACGGCTTCAATTGCAAGTTTACCAGCATGAGCAGGGGCGTAAGCTTTCCAACTTGAAATTTCACCTTTTCTAGATTGTCTTGTTGATACAGTTGTATGTAGAGCTTGTTGTACTGCTTGATAAATTGTTTCTGTATTAAGTTTTAACATTGAGCCAAGTCCTGTTGCAACACTTGGTCCTAAATGAGCTATGTGATCCACTTTGTGTTTGTGTAAACAAATTCCTTTAACTAAATTTACTTGAACTTCATAGGCTGTAATGATTCCTCGCAATAAATCTAATCCACTAAGTTTATTTTGTTGAGCAACCGCTAAAAGAGGAGGGATGTTATCTCCTGGGTGACTGTAATCAGCAGCTAAAAATGTATCATGAAAATCAAGTTCTCTAACAGCAGTTCCATTTGACCATGCTGCCCACTCACAATCGAATTTAAGTTTTGAATTTACTCCAAATAATGTAGCACCGTTTTTTCTTGAATGTTTTAGAGCCATTTCTCTAGAGGAAATTACAGGCTTTCTATTTAATGATGCTATAGCAACAGACGCGTTATCAATAATTCTATTGATAACCATTTCAATTGCCTCTTTATTAAGTTTTACATTATCGCTTGCAATTTCAGCAATCTTCCATGCGAGTTGCTTTTTTTTAGGAAGGTTGATTTTTGACGGATAAACTTTAACGGTATGTAATAACAAAATAACTCCTTAATAGTGATTTTGTTTTAATAGTTAAAAAAAATTAATCAATATTAAAGATATTTTGTTATTATTTTTTCAATACCAATGAAGTCTTTTATAAGGTGATTATGATATATTTCAGTTGTATTTTTTTCAGTATATCCGTTTTCTAATAAAATAACTGGTATCTCAGCTGCTTTAGCAGCATTCGCATCAGTTTCGCTATCACCAATCATTATAGTTTTTTTTACATCACCATCTAATATTTCTACTACATTGGTAAGATGTCTTGGATCTGGTTTACAATAATCAAACGTATCTGATCCAGCCACATACTCAAAAAAATCATAAATTCCAATTTTTTTCAAAAGATCATTTGACAAATGTTCTTGTTTATTTGTGCACACAGCCATGGA
The DNA here is from genome assembly GCA_902595745.1 of uncultured Pelagibacteraceae bacterium. Taxonomy (GTDB): domain Bacteria; phylum Pseudomonadota; class Alphaproteobacteria; order Pelagibacterales; family Pelagibacteraceae; genus Pelagibacter. Next base: position 12,904 of record CACJRE010000008.1, on the reverse strand, counting down.
AATATTTTGCTCTTTGCACCAAATTAAAAATTCTTTAACTCCAGTAACTAACGTGCTTTCATTAACAATGTTTTTACCGTAAAAACTCACAAATTCCTTAACCATCTCTTCTTTAATCTTTTCATCCAAGACTTTACTAAATTCTCTTTTTGCTTGGCCCCAAATAGATCTTCCAATTAAAGCTCCAGCCCCTTTACCAACTAAATTTCTAATGTCTTCAGTTGATTTAGTTGGATAACCAAATTTCTTCATCACGTGATTGTGTGCCATCATTAAATCAGGTGCGGTGTCAACTAATGTACCGTCTAAATCAAATAAAATTGTGAATTTTTGTTTCATTTCAAAAGTTTTTTAAAGAAATATTATGTGAATTAATTAAGCCATATACTTAATATAAAGAATCTTACAATGAAAGAATTAAATTTACAAAAAGTTCAAAATAAACTTAGAAAAAAATTTTTAACTAGAGGTGTTAAAATGCTTGGACCTGAAACAATTTTTTTTTCAAATGACACTAAAATTGGAAAAAATGTAATTATCGAACCTTACGTAGTCATTGGAAAAAATGTGAAGATTGGTAACAATGTTATAATAAAATCATTTTCTCATTTAGAGTCTTGCAAAATTGAAAATAAAGTTGAAGTTGGACCTTACGCACGAATAAGACCCAACACCATCCTCAAAGAAGGTTCTAAAATTGGAAACTTTGTAGAAATAAAAAAAAGTACTGTTGGAAAAAAATCAAAAGTAAATCACTTATCTTATATTGGAGATAGCAACCTTGGTAAATCTGTTAATATAGGTGCTGGGACAATTACATGTAATTATGATGGAGTAAAAAAAAGCAAAACTAAAATTAAAGACAAGGTTTTTGTGGGTTCAAATTCATCCTTAGTGGCGCCGCTTACAATAGAACAAGATAGTATTATTGGTGCTGGTTCGGTAATTACCAAAAAAGTAAAAAAGAAATCTTTAGCATTAACAAGATCATTACAAACTGAAATAAAGAATTATAAAAGAAAATAATTTATGTGTGGAATAATAGGGATATCTAGTCATAAGTCAGTATCAAACAGTATTATTAACTCTCTAAAAAAATTAGAGTACAGAGGTTATGACTCAGCTGGAATTGCAACATTGTCTGATGGTTTTATTAATGAGGTTAAATCAGAGGGAAGAGTAGAAAATCTAGAAAATAATTTTGATTTAAAAAATCTTTCAGGAAATATTGGTATTGGTCACGTTAGATGGGCAACTCATGGAGTACCAAATAGTGTTAACGCACATCCGCATTCATCAGAAAATGTATCTGTGGTTCACAATGGTATAATTGAAAATTCAACTTTATTAAAAAAGTATTTATTAGGTAAAGGACATAAATTTAAATCACAAACAGATACCGAAGTAATTGTTCATCTTATTACAGAAAATCTAAAATCTTCTGAGTTACAAGAGGCTATAACAAAAACTTTAAAACAACTTCATGGAAGTTTTGCTTTAGGAATTATTTTTAAAGATATGCCAGATTTAATTATAGGTGCAAGACGTGGTTCTCCTTTAGCAGTTGGATATGGTCCTAATGAAAATTACCTTGGATCAGACTCATATGCTCTTAAATCAATGACCAATAAGATAACTTATTTAGAAGATGGTGAATTTTGTTTTATTAAAAAAGATCAAGTGAATTTTTTCAATGATGAAGGAATAAAGATAAATAAAAAAGTTTTAGAACTTTCTTCTGATGAGCAAAATTATGACAAAGGAGACTTCAAACATTTCATGGCCAAAGAAATTGAAGAACAACCTCAAACGTTGAAGACAGGGATTAAAGAGTACATAGATAGTATGAATAATGAAATCAATATTTATAATTTTCCCTGGAAAATAGATGAAATCAAATCAGTTATGCTGATTGGTTGTGGAACTGCATACCACTCTTGTTTAATGGCTAAATACTGGTTTGAAGAACTATCAAATTTAGATGTTAACATTGATATAGCATCAGAGTTTAGATACCGAAAAAACAGATTAAAAAATGATACTTTATATATCTTTGTATCTCAATCAGGTGAAACAGCCGACACTTACGCAGCTTTAGATTTGTGTAATAAAAATAATATGAAGACTTGTGCAGTTGTAAATGTAATTGAAAGCTCAATTGCTAGAGACTCAAATTTTGTGTTACCAATTCATTGCGGCCCTGAAATCGGGGTTGCTTCAACTAAAGCCTTTTTAGGGCAAATACTTGTTTTGTATATCTTGTCATTAAAATTATCATCACTAAGAAAAGAAATTAAAAATAAAGATTATCAAGAAAAAATAAAAGATTTAAAAAATCTACCAAAACTAATTGAAGAAACATTATTGCTAGACAATGATATTCAAGCTATAGCTTCAACATTTAATGAGGCTAAAGGATCAATGTTTTTAGGTAGAGGATTTTCTTTTCCAATTGCATTAGAAGGAGCATTAAAACTTAAAGAACTTTCTTACGTTCATGCTGAAGGTTATCCTGCAGGTGAAATGAAACATGGACCTTTAGCTTTAATTGAAGAAGGTATGCCTGTTGTAGTTTTGGCCCCAAGAGACAATTATTATAAAAAAACTATTTCAAATATGCAGGAAGTAGTTGCAAGAGGAGCTAAAGTTCTTTTAATTACCAATAAAAGCAAAGATGAAATTATTTCTGAAAATATTTGGGAAAAAATTGAGGTAGAAACTACCAATGATGATTTGCTCCCGTTCCTTTTAACTATACCACTTCAAAAACTTGCTTATTATTCAGCGCTTAAAAAAGGTTATGATATAGATAAACCAAGAAATTTGGCAAAATCAGTTACTGTTGAATAATTTTTAATAAATATTAAGATCAACATCTCAATGTTATTTGAAAAAATAAAAAAATTATTATTGTCATCTATTTTATTTTTTACAGTTACATCTTGTGGACCTTCTGATGTAATAGTAAATATTTACGGTTATTCTGAGTACAATTGCACTACTGAAGAATATAGAATTTTAACACCTACACCAATGCTTTCATTTTTAAAAACAAAAAAATGGTATAATAGGGAAGAGTTTCACGAAGCTAATTACAAAGGAGCTTTAGAACCTTATAAGGATTTAGCTATGAGCGAAGAAACTTTATCAAAAGTTTTACCAACACGTGAATTCAGCGATGCTTTTTTCAATGAATTTATAATGATTGTGGATTGTGAAAATCCTGAAGATGTTAAATTTTAATATGGTAATTCAGTAAATCAGGCTAAATCTGTCACTGTTGAATAAACTTTAAAGTCTGTTAAAACACTTCTAGGTTGAATATGAAAAATTGGAAAAAAAATAGCTGGAGGAAGTATCCTGTAAAACACATTCCTGATTATCCAAACAAAAAGGAATTAGATACAGTTTTAGATAAGATAGGAACATTCCCTCCTTTAGTTTTTGCTGGAGAGACCAGACACTTAAAAGATCAGCTTGCTGAAGTAGTTGATGGAAAAGCATTTTTGCTACAAGGCGGAGACTGTGCGGAAAGTTTTGCAGAATTTAATCCCGATAATATAAGAGATACATTTAAATTGATGCTTCAGATGTCTCTAGTGTTAACTTACTCAGCGTCTTTACCAGTTGTGAAACTTGGAAGAATAGCTGGTCAATTTTCAAAACCCAGAAGTTCACCAGTAGAGTCTAAGGATGGTTTTGAGCTTCCAAGTTATTTAGGAGACAACATCAATGGAATGGAATTTACTGAAAAAGCAAGAGTTCCTGATCCTAAAAGATTATTTAAAGCTTATTCTCAATCGGCTGCAACATTAAATCTTATTAGAGCTTTTTGTCATGGTGGTTTTGCAGATCTTAAAAATGTTCATAATTGGAATTTAGGATTTATTAAAAATAGCCCTGCTTTAAAAAGATTTAAAGATTTAGAGGATAAAATAGCTGATGCATTAGCATTTATGGATGCTTGTGGAATTAATTCAGATTTCAATAGAAGATTAAAAACGGTTAACTTTTGGACTTCACATGAGGCATTGCTACTTCCATTTGAAGAAACAATGACAAGAACAGATTCAACTACAGGAGAAAATCACGATACTTCTGCACACTTTGTTTGGATTGGTGACAGAACTAGACAACTTGATGGCGGACATGTTGAATTTTGTAGAGGAATTGAAAATCCAATAGGAATCAAATGTGGACCAACATTAAAACCTGATGATTTAATTAACCTTTGCAACAAAATTAATCCTAAAAATGAAAAAGGGAAGATAACTCTAATTTCTAGATTTGGTGCTGACAATGTTTCAAAACATTTACCTAAATTAATTAGAGCAATTAAAAAGGAAGGTTTAAATGTGATTTGGTCATGTGATCCTTGTCACGGTAATACAATTAAAGCTGCAACTGGATTCAAGACAAGACCTTTTAATAGCGTTTTAAAAGAAGTTAAGAATGTATTCGCTTGTCATCAAAGTGAAGGAAGTTATGCAGGAGGATTGCACATCGAAATGACTGGTCAAAATGTGACTGAATGTATTGGTGGCGCTCAAAAAATATCAGAGGAAGATCTATCTTCAAGATATCATACTCACTGTGATCCAAGACTAAACGCCAATCAAGCATTAGAATTAGCTTTTTTAATTTCTGATGAGATTAAAAAGAATAGCTCATATTCTAAAAATGCAGATAGAGCGGCATCTTAAATCATTGTAAAAGACTCAAACTAATAATATTTTAAAGTCATGAATGCTTCAGAAAAAGTAAATTTTATATCTAATTGGATAAAAGATTATGTAAATGATATGCCAAGTAAGGCTCAATCATTAGTGATCGGAATTTCTGGTGGAATAGACTCCTCAGTTTCAAGCACTTTAAGCGCAATGACTGGATTAAAAACAATTGTACTATCAATGCCAATTAAACAAAAATCACAACAACATGATCTGAGCTTAAAACATCAAGAGTGGTTGGTAAATAAATTTAAAAATGTTGAAGCACATACAATAAATTTAGATGAACTATTTGCAGCATTTTCTTCCTCTCTTTCTAAATTTGATAATGAACATGGCATGGCAAATTCTAGAGCAAGATTAAGAATGACTACTCTTTATCAAGTAGCAGCAGCAAACAAAGGTATTGTCGTTGGTACAGGCAATAAAGTAGAGGATTTTGGAGTTGGATTTTATACAAAATATGGTGATGGTGGTGTGGATATATCTCCAATAGCAGATTGCAATAAAACAGAAGTTTGGGAAATTGGAAAAGAGCTTGGAATTTTAAAAGAAATAATTGAAGCAGCTCCAACAGACGGCTTGTGGGACGATGGTCGAACTGATGAAGGCCAACTTGGTTTAAAATATAGTGAATTGGAAGAAGCGATGACCAATCCAAAATCTACAAATAGAGCTAAATACGAAATAATAAGAAAACAAAATTTGCATAAAATGGAGCCCATTCCTGTATGCAAAATTCCAAATTAATCAAATAGATTCACAAATCTATAAATTAAGTATATTTCTAAAATAATGAATAAAGATATTTATTTAACAAATAATCTAAGTAACAAAAAAGAAAAATTTGTTCCAATAGATGAAAAAAAAATAGGAATGTATGTTTGCGGTCCAACAGTTTATGATGACCCACACATTGGCAATGCTAGACCGATTGTTATTTTTGATATTCTTTTTAAAATACTAAAAAGCAAATATTCATCTGTCAACTATGTCAGAAATATTACAGATGTTGATGATAAAATAATTAAATCATCTAATGAAAAAAAAATATCTATTTCAGATTTAACACAAACAGTAATTAAAAGTTTTAATGAAGATTGTAACTATCTAAACTGTGAAAACCCAACTCAGCAGCCCAAAGCAACTGAACATATAGATTTAATGATAGAGATGATTTCTGAGTTAATTAAAAAAGGTTTTGCTTATGAAAATAAAAAACATGTCTATTTTGAAGTTAAAAAATTTAATGAGTACGGTCAATTATCAAATAAAAAATTAGAAGAATTGATTGCTGGATCTAGGATTGAGGTAAGTGAGAATAAAAAAAACTCAGAAGATTTTGTGTTGTGGAAACCTTCTTTTGATAATGAACCATCATGGGACTCGCCATGGGGGAAGGGTAGACCTGGCTGGCATTTAGAATGTTCTGCAATGTCTAAAAAATTTTTAGGAAATGAATTTGATATACATGGTGGAGGTATAGATTTAATTTTTCCACATCACGAAAATGAAATCGCCCAATCAAGATGCGCAAATGACACTAAAGTTTTTGCAAATTATTGGTTGCACAATGCTTTTATCACCATGTCGAATGAAAAGATGGCAAAATCTCAGGGAAATATATTAAAGATTAAAGATTTTAGAGATAATGTGAGTGGACAAGTTTTAAGACTTGCTTTGATTAGCGCTCATTACAAACAACCGCTAGATTGGAATGATAAACTATTGCAAGATTGTCAAAATACAATTGATAAATGGTATAATGTTTATTTACCTTCAGATGAAGATTTAAATGATGAAATAGTTCAACCATTGTACGATGATATTAATACCCCAGGTTATATTGCTAATTTACATAAGCTTTATGACAAAGCTAATAAGGGAAATGATGAAGATAAAAAGATATTTAATTCTGCATGTAATTTTATAGGTTTGCTTCAAGAAACTAAAGAAGAGTGGTTAAATCATAAAAAAGGAAAAATAGAAATTTCAGAGAAAGAAATAGAAAATAAAATAGATCTTAGAAATAAAGCAAGAGCAGATAAGAATTATAAAGAAGCTGATAATATTAGAGACTACCTTTTGGACAAAGGTGTTTTAATCGAAGATAAAGATGGTAAAACGATTTGGAAATTTAAATGAGTAAGGAAAAATTATATATTTTTGACACTACATTAAGAGATGGGGCTCAAACTCAAGGTGTTGATTTTTCTATTGATGATAAGGAAAAAATATCAAATTCACTAGATACTCTAGGTGTAGATTATATTGAAGGTGGATGGCCTGGTGCTAACCCAACAGATACTGAATTTTTCAATAAAGATCATGGTTTTAAAAACGCTAAACTCACAGCCTTTGGTATGACCAAAAAGTCAGAACATAGTGCTGAAAATGATCCAATGTTAGCATCATTAATTAATTCAAAAAGTTCCTCAGTTTGTCTTTTTGGAAAATCATGGGATTTTCAAGTTGAAGTAGCACTTGGAATAACCAATGAAGAAAATTTAGAAAATATCAGCGAAAGCACAAAACATATAGTTAGCTCAGGTAAAGAATTCATGTTTGATGCAGAACATTTTTTTGATGGGTATAAAGCAAATCCTGATTATGCATTAAAATGTTTGAAGGCAGCATTTGATCATGGAGCAAGATGGATTATTTTATGCGATACTAATGGTGGAACACTTCCACATGAAATAACAAAAATTGTTTCAGAGGTTATAAAGCATATTCCAGGTAAAAATTTAGGTATCCACGCTCATAATGATACAGAAAATGCAGTAGCAAATAGCTTAGCTGCAGTTAAAGCAGGTGTTAGGCAGATCCAAGGAACTATTAATGGATTAGGAGAAAGATGTGGAAATGCAAATTTAATGTCATTAATCCCCTCTTTATTTTTAAAAAAGGATTTTAATGAAAAATTTGAACTTAACATTAAAAGAGAAAACTTAAAAAACTTAACTCAGTGTTCAAGATTATTAGATGAACTATTAAATAGAAAACCTAATAAACATTTGCCATATGTTGGAGCTTCTGCTTTTTCGCACAAAGGTGGGATGCATGTTTCTGCTGTACAAAAAGATCCAAAAACATACGAGCACATTGATCCTGAAGAAGTTGGAAATTCTAGAAATATTGTGGTTTCAGACCAGGCTGGTCAATCAAATATAATGTCTAGACTAAAATCAATCGGCATTCAGATAGAAAAAAATGATCCAAAAATTAAAAAACTTTTAAGTGAAGTTAAAGACAGAGAATTTATTGGATATAGTTATGATGGAGCTGATGCTTCATTTGAATTGTTAGCTAGAAGATTGATAGGTGATATTCCAAGATATATATTAATTAACGAATATGATGTATCGGTTAAAAAAGATAGTAGTGGAGAAATCATTTCTCATGCTAAAGCACAATTGGAAGTTGATGGTCAAAAAATATTATGTGAAGGACAAGGAAATGGTCCTGTAAATGCACTTGATAATGCAATTAGAAAAAATGTAAATAAACTTGCAAAATATTCAGAGTATTTAAAAGATTTAAAATTAGTTGATTATAAAGTTAGAATTTTAAATACAGGTACTGAAGCAGTGACAAGAGTTTCTATAGAAAGTACAGACTCTAAAGGTATTAATTGGTTTACAATTGGAGTTTCTCCAAATATCATTGATGCATCATTTAAGGCTTTAGTTGATAGTTTAGATTATAAATTATTTAAAGATAAAGCTCCAGCTAGTCTATAAGTTTGATTTTTGATAAATAATGTCAGCAAACAATATTACCTTTATTTTACACAAACCCCAACTATCAGAAAATATTGGTGCATGCGCTAGAGGAATGAAAAATTTTAATTTTCAAAAACTTTCAGTAATTGATCCAAAACCTATTTTTCCAAATGATAAAATTTTAGCAACTTCAGTTGGTGCTAAAAATATAATTAATAAAAGTAAAGTTTATGATCATTTAGAACCAGCTTTAAAAAATATAGATTATGTGATTGCAACATCAGCAAGGTTTAGAAATAAAAATATTAAACACATTCAATTAGAAGACTTAAAAAACATTGATTTTTCAAAAAAAGTAGCGTTTCTTTTTGGATCTGAAGCATCAGGATTGTCTAATAATGAAGTTAGTTATGCAAATTATACGTTACAAATTCCAACGAATCCTGAATTTAAATCTCTAAATTTATCTCATAGTCTAATAATTATTGCCCAATATGTTTCTAGCATCGTAAAATCTAAGACATCTAATTTTAAAAAATCTAAAAAAGTAAAAACTGCCTCAAAAAAAGAGATCCACTCTATGACCAATTTATGCATTCAAAATTTAGAAGAAATCAACTTTTTTAAACCCAAAGAAAAGAAACCTATTATGCTTGAAAATCTGAGAAATATTTTCTACAGAATGGAGCTATCAGCTAAAGAAACACGAATATTAGCCAGCGTATTTGCTAGTTTAGGTAAAAAACGTTGATTGACAAAATGTTCAGTAAGCTTATAAACCCCAATATTAAATGACAAAAAGATTAAACTCTAAACACAAAGTAGATAGAAGGTTAAAGGTTAACCTATGGGGAAGACCAAAAAGTCCTTTCAATACTAGAGCTTATGGGCCAGGCCAACATGGTCAATCAAAACAAGGTAAACCATCAGATTATGGAATTCAGTTACAAGCTAAGCAAAAACTTAAAGCTTACTACGGTAACATTAATGAAAGACAATTTAGAAACATTTATAAAAAAGCTGTGATGCTTAAAGGTGATACGGGTGAAAACTTAATTGGATTACTTGAGCGAAGATTAGATGCAGTAATCTACAGAGCAAAATTTGCAACAACAATTTTTTCTGCAAGACAATTAATTAACCACGGCCATGTAAGAGTAAATGGTAAAAAAGTTAATATTGGAAGTTACTTAGTTAAAGAAGAAGATACAATTGAGATTAGAGATAAATCTAAACAACTTGCTATCATTGATATCGCTTTAGCGAATAAAGAAAGAGAAGCTCCTGAATACATTCAAATGGATGAGAAAAATAAAAAAGTTAAATTTGTTAGAACTCCAAAATTTGAAGAAGTTCCTTATCCAATTGTGATGGAACCAAATCTTGTAATTGAGTATTACTCTAGATAAAATAAAAATTAATTTTTAGCCTTAAAATTTATTCCATTAGTTTCGAATAATTTTGCTAATTCACCACTTTCGTACATTTCTTTAACAATATCACAACCACCGATGAATTCTTTTTTGACGTAAAGTTGGGGGATAGTGGGCCAGTCACTAAATACTTTAATTCCTTCTCTAATGCTTTGATCTTCTAAAACATTTACACTTTGAAAGTTTACTTCAAGAAGTTTTAACATATTTGTTACCGCCATTGAAAAACCACACTGAGGAGCATCAGGCGTTCCCTTCATAAATAAACATACATCATTATTATCAATATGGTTTTGAATTAAATTTTTTGTATTGTCGTCCATTATTGCTCCTTTGTTTTAATTGCTAGGGCATGTAATTCATTTCCCATTTTACCCTTTAGAGAATTATATACCATTTTATGTTGTTCAATTTTACTTTTACCAGAAAATTGAGCTGAGGTTACTGTTGCTGAATAATGATTGCCATCCCCAGCTAAATCTTGAATTTCAACTATAGCATCAGATAATGCTTCTTTAATTAAACTCTCAATTTCTTTTAAATCCATCGCCATTATTTGCTCATATAGTTAGTTAACCAATTTGTATTCAATGTTCTCAATTCGTCAATTGTTACTTTTGTCTTTTCATTAATAAATAATTGATCCTGATTTATTGTTCCAAGTTCATCAAAATGTACTGCATTTTTCTTTAATATGTCGGTCACTTTTTTCAGACTATCTTTATTAACTTCAATTATGTATCTACCCTGATCTTCTGCAAAATAGTACTCAATTTCATTTATTAAATATTTTGGTTTTTTAAGACTAATCCCTTTATTTCCTTTAATACACATCTTTGAAACAGCAGTAATTATTCCTCCAATTGAAACATCATGAGCACTTTTAATATGACCTGCTTCAATTAATTTTAATAAAGTTTCACCATTGTTTTTTTCATTAAATAAATTTATCTCTGGTGGAGGACCATTTTTTTCATCTAAAATATTTCTTGCAAATAAACTTTGATCAATATGACCTTCAGTTTTTCCAATAACTAAAACTGTATTGTCAACCTCTTTAAAATCCATTGTCATCATTTTTTTGTAATCTTTAATTAATCCAACACCACCTATTGATGGAGTAGGCTTGATCCCTTGTTCTTTTGTTTGATTGTAAAAAGAAACATTTCCAGAAACGACTGGAAATTTTAAATACTGAGCAGCTTCTCCAATACCTTGAACGCATTCCACAAACTCTCCCATATTTTCTTCATTCTCAGGACTACCAAAGTTTAAGCAGTTTGTAATAGCAACAGGTTTTGCACCAACAGAAATTAAGTTTCTAAAACTTTCACAAACAACTTGTTTGCCTCCTGTTAAAGGGTGTGCCCAACAATATACAGCAGATGAATCTACTGATGCTGCAACCGCTTTATTCGTCCCGTGAACTCTAACTACCCCAGAATCTCCACCTGGTTTTTGAATAGTGTCTCCCATTACGGTATGATCGTATTGTTGCCAAATCCATTCTTTGCTACAAACGTTTGGATTGGATATAACCTTCTTTAAAACATCTATAATTTTTAAATTCTTTAGATCTTCTTTTTTAATTTTATTTTTTTTAGGAAGTTTTGCTTTTTTCCATTTTCGGTCATACATTGGAGAATTTTCAACCAATGTATTAACCGGAATGTCTGCAACTTGCTCATTATCAAAGAAGAGTTCAATTTTTTTAGATTTAGTTGTTTTACCAATTACTGCAAAATCTAAGTTCCATTTATCAAATATCTTTTTAGCTTGATCTTCTTTACCATTTTCAAGAACGATCAACATTCTTTCTTGGCTTTCGGAGAGCATAATTTCATAAGGGGTCATTTTTGCTTCTCTGCATGGAACTTTATTTAAATTAATTTCAATTCCAAGGTTTCCTTTTGATGCCATTTCAATACTCGATGAAGTAAGACCAGCAGCACCCATGTCTTGAATAGCTATTATGGAATCTCCTGCCATTAATTCCAAGCAAGCTTCAAGTAATAGTTTTTCAGTAAAAGGGTCTCCAACTTGAACAGTTGGCTTTTTTTCTTCAATTTTTTCATCAAAACTAGCTGATGCCATACTTGCACCATGAATTCCATCTCGACCAGTTTTTGATCCCACGTAAATCACTGGTTTATTAAGACCTGCAGCTTTTGAATAGAAAATCTTATCTTTTTTAACTAGTCCTAACGTCATTGCGTTAACCAAAATATTCCCATTATAAGAACTGTCGAAGTTTGTTTGACCAGCAATTGTTGGAACCCCCATACAATTCCCATATCCACCAATACCGTGAACGACACCTCTTAGTAAATTTTTAGTTTTTTTATGTTGAGGTGAACCAAAATGAATTGAGTTTAAATTTGCAATAGGTCGAGCTCCCATTGTAAACACATCTCTCATAATTCCTCCAACACCAGTTGCTGCACCTTGATAAGGTTCAATAAAAGAAGGATGATTATGGCTTTCAATTTTGAATACAATTGCATCGTTATCGCCAATATCAACAACTCCGGCATTTTCTCCTGGTCCTTGAATGACTTGTTTTCCTTTTGTTGGTAGTTTTTTTAAGTGAAGTCTTGATGATTTATAAGAACAATGTTCATTCCACATAGCTGAGAAAATACCAAGCTCTGTAATATTTGGAGTTCTATACAATAGCTCACAGATTTTTGCATATTCATCTTTTTTAAGACCATGATCAATGGCTACTTGTTCGTTTACAATCATTTTAAATTATTAATTAAATTATTAAAAAAAAGAGACCCATCTTCACCTGATAAAGAAGGATCGATCATTCTTTCAGGATGAGGCATCATCCCTAAAACATTTTTTTCTTTATTAAATATACCTGCTATATTTTTTACGGATCCATTAGGATTAAACTGTTCTTCAGTTTTACCATCTTTATCACAATAATTAATTGCAACTTGTTCATTATCTTCAATCTCTTTTAATTGTTCTTTTGTGCAGAAATAGTTTCCTTCATTATGTGCTATAT
>CACJRE010000007.1 GCA_902595745.1 uncultured Pelagibacteraceae bacterium | reverse complement strand
ATCCTTTGGTGATATTCAAATTTTCTAACATTTTTTTAGGGTAAACGATCATATTATCTAAAATGTTAGTTAATCTGACTAATGCAAAATCAGTTGTAATATTTGCATCAGGGCCAATATTTCTTTCAACACTAGAATGGGAGATATCTCTCTCGTGCCACAGGGCAATATTTTCTAAAGCAGGAATTACAGCACTTCTAACCATCCTTGAAAGTCCAGTTAAGTTTTCACTTAATATTGGATTTTTTTTGTGAGGCATTGCAGAAGATCCTTTTTGATTTTTTGAAAAGAATTCTTGAAGTTCATAAACTTCTGTTCTTTGTAAATGTCTAATCTCAACAGCAACTCTTTCAATTGAGCCTGCAATTATGCCTAGTACTGAAAAATAAAAGGCATGTCTATCTCTTGGGATCACCTGTGTTGATATTGGCTCAACTTTTAAGCCAAGTTTTTTTGCAACATGTTTTTCAACATTTGGATTAATATTAGCAAAGGTTCCAACTGCACCTGAAATTGCACACGTTGATACTTCGTTAATTGCATCGACTAATCTTTTTCTATTTCTTTTAAATTCTTCGTAAAACGAAGCTAATTTCAAACCAAAGGTAACAGGTTCTGCGTGGATACCATGACTTCTTCCCATACAAGGTGTCAATTTATATTTCTTGGCCTGCTTTTTAAGAACTTTTAAAATTTGATCTATGTCTTTTAGGATGATTTTACCTGATTGAACCATCTGGATGTTAAAACTTGTATCTAGTACATCTGATGAAGTCATTCCTTGGTGTAAGTATCTAGCTTTAATTCCTGCTTTTTCAGTAACTGATGTTAAAAAAGCTATTACATCATGTTTAACTTCAGACTCTATTTTATGAATTCTACTAACATTGATTTTTGCTTTTTTTCTAACAACAGATGCAACTCCTTTTGGAATTTGACCAAGATTTTCCATAGCTTCAGCAGCAGCAACCTCTACATCTAGCCATATTTTATATTTATTTTCTTCTGACCAAATGTCAGTTAATTCTTTTCGCGAGTATCTTTTAATCATTAATTATAAGTATGGGGGCTTCGAATAACCTTTAGCAGATTCTGTAAAGATTTCATAACCATTTTCAGTAATTCCCAATGTATGTTCAAATTGTGCTGATAAAGATTTATCTTTTGTAACTGCGGTCCATCCATCATTTAACATTTTAACATCGTATTTACCTGTATTAATCATAGGTTCAATTGTAAAAGTCATTCCAGGTCTTAAATCCATTCCTGAATTTTTACTTCCATAATGTAAAATGTTAGGTGGTTCATGAAAAGTTGTGCTGATACCATGACCGCAAAAATCTCTTACAACCGAAAAACCTTTATCTTCAACATAAGATTGAATTTCGTAACCTATATCTCCTAGTCTAATTCCAGGTTTTAAAATTTTAATTGCTCTCATCATAGACTCGTATGTTGTATCAATAAGATTATTTAACTTAACTGAGGTATTTCCAATAGAAAACATTCTACTAGTGTCTCCATAATGTTCATCGACGATAGCTGTTACATCAACATTTATTGCATCTCCATCCCTTAGAACCCTATCTGAAGGAATTCCATGACATACAACATGATTTAGTGATGTGCATAAAGATTTTGTAAATCCTCTATAATATAGTGGTGCAGAGTGACCACCATTATCTCTTATAAATTCATAACCTAACTTATCAATATAGTCAGTAGTTACACCTTCTTTAATATTATCAGTTAACATATCTAAAGTTCGAGCTGCTAATTTTCCAGCAATTCTCATTTTTTCAAATTTTTCTTTATAATCACTCATCGATAATCTTTAGTTTTTTATCTATAAAAATTTTTTTAGAACTTATATCACACCTATAAGCTAAAAATTTAACTCCTGCCTTTTTAGCTATTAAATAATTATTGTAATATTCACCATCAATATCTTTAGCTATTTTAAACTTATTCATATTTTGGATTTGTACCAAAAACAATAAGTAGCTTTTATAACCTTTTTTTATGGCATCAATAAGGGTAAGCAAGTGTTTACTTCCACGAGTTGTTACAGCATCTGGAAACTCAGCTGTATCTTTATTTCTAAAAAGAGTGACATTTTTAACCTCAATGAAACTTTTCTGTTTATTCTTTTCAATTAGAAAATCAAATCTAGTTTCTTTATTAAAAAATACTTCTGGTTTAATTAAATTACTATTTTTAAGTTCATCAATTAAATTATTTTCTAAAGCGTGTTGAACTATTTTATTTGCCATATGAGTGTTCACTCCAACAAGGTTTTTTCTAGTCTTAATGATTTCTAGTCCATATTTAAGTTTTCTTTTAGGATCATTGTTGGGTAGTAAATAAACGTCATTTCCTTCATCAAGCAGACCTTTCATTGAACCTGTATTAGGACAATGTGCTGTAACGATTTCTTTGTTTAACTTAACGTCAGTAAAGAATCTTTTATATCTTTTGATTAGTTTGCCTTTTACTAAAGACTTGGTAAATTCCATTACTAAATTATACATTTAAAATGACTAAAAACACAAAAGTTAATGCCGCAATATTAATTATAGGTAATGAAATTTTATCAGGAAGAACTCAAGACACAAATACATCAACATTAGCTACTTGGTTAAATTCTATTGGCGTTAAAGTAGAAGAAGTGAGAGTTATTCCTGATGTAGAAACAACAATAGTTGAAACTTTAAATACACTTAGAACAACTTATGATTATGTTTTTACTACAGGTGGAATAGGTCCTACCCATGATGATATCACAGCAGAGTCAGTCTCAAAAGCATTTGGATTAAAATATGAAATACATAAAGAAGCATTTAAAATTTTAGAGGCATATTATAAACCGGGTGAGTTTAATGAAGGTCGACAAAAAATGGTTTGGATGCCAGAAAACGCGAATTTAATTTTAAATCCTACTAGCGGTGCCCCAGGTTTTAGCGTTGAAAACGTGTTTTGTTTACCAGGAGTTCCATCAATTTTAAAATCTATGCTAGGTGGTTTGACTAATAGTATTATTGGAGGAAAACCTATTTTAAGTTTAACGATTAGTTTAAGAACAGTTGAAAGTGAAATTGCAAACTCTTTAACAAAAGTGCAAGATCAAAATCAAGATGTTGAAATTGGAAGCTATCCATTTTTTCAAGCAGGAAAGTTAGGTGTTTCAATTGTAATTAGATCTGAAGATCAATCTAAAATTGATAACTGCAATTCTCAAATACTAGAATTTGTAAATAAAAAAAACATAGAAGTAGTAGACCGATAAATGCTTTATTTTGCTTATGGAAGTAACCTTCATCATTTTCAAATGAAAAGAAGATGTAAAGACAGTATTTATTTAAAAAAAATAAACTTAAAAGATTTTAAACTTACATTTAGAAGCAAATATAGAGCAGCAGATATTGAGCCTAAAAAAAATTCAATTGTGCCAGGGGGATTATTTGAAATTTCAAAAAGTGATGAAAAAAAACTTGATGTTTATGAGGATTTTCCAACATTGTATAAGAAACATTATTTTTATTACTATGGTAAAAAAGTAATGACTTATACGATGGTTAAAAAAACAGCTTTTAAATTTCCAACTGAACGATATTTAAATGTTGTTAAAAGAGGCTATCAGGATTGTAAACTAGATAAAAAATTCCTTACAAAAGCTTTGAGATCATAAATATTTAATCGCTTAATTTCTTAACTTTTAAAAGTTGATGAATATATAAAAATTAATATATTAAATAATCATTATGCCTTTATTAAATGAAAAGCTAAAAATGATATCCTGTTCTGATTTTAGGTTGTTCTTAAAAAAAATGATTAATGACAAAATAGAAAAAGAATGGACTGAAAATTTTGTTGAAAATTTAAATTTTATAATGGTTTCAAGAAATACAATTAAAAGAAGATACGAAGATAAAGGAATAGATCTCATTAAACTTATAAATGATGTTAGCTATTATAAGCATGTTAAAAAAAAAGTTAATTCTAGAGGAAATTTGGAATTTCAGCATCAGTATTAGAAAAAAGAATATTCAACTACAAAACAAGAAATCTCTTCAATTAATAAAAAATATATTCTAGTTTATTTTACTGATCAAACTGGGTCTTTTTTAATTTTTATTTTTTTTTTTTAAATCAAATCTAGTAAAAAAACTTATGAAAAAAAATTCAATTAAATTTCTTTTATTGTTATTTTTTTTAAATTCTTGTGCGGGTATGCCAAAATACACTTCAATACCTGTTAATCCTAATGATGTATGTGATATCTTTAATCAAAAAACTCACTGGTATTATCACACCAAAAAATCAGAAGAAAAGTGGGGAACACCAGTTCATGTTCAAATGGCAATTATCCATGGTGAATCTGGATTTAATTTTATTGCACGACCTGGAAGAAAAACATTAATCAATAATAATAAGCCATACAAAAGATTATCTTCTGCATTTGGATATGCTCAAGTTTTAGATGGGACATGGAAAATGTATAAAAAAGAAACAGAAAAAAAAATTGCAATCAGAACTAGTTTTAAAGACAGTGTTGATTTTATTGGATGGTATACTGCAAAATCAAACTCAATATTAAAAATTTCACAAAAAGATGTTTACAATCAGTACTTAGCGTATCATCAAGGATGGGGTGGTTATAAAAAAGGTGTAAAAAAACAAGCAATTAAAGATTATGCTCAAAGAGTTTCTAAACAAGCTACAAAGTATAAAGGCCAACTAAATGGCTGCAAATCTATTTTAGAAGAAAAAGTTAAAAAGATAAAAACAAAAGACGAAAAAAAGACGTAAAATTATAAATTGAACTAAATAAATTTTACTTATTCTTCTTGTTCAATTATAAATATTAGCTTAAACACTCATGAAATTCATTAATGCCCTCGTGGTGAAATTGGTAGACACAAAGGACTTAAAATCCTTGCCGCTTGCGGAGTGCCAGTTCGAGTCTGGCCGAGGGCACCACTAAATGACAAGACTTCAGATTATTTCTGATAAGAATGAAAAGTCTTCTAAAATTAAAAAAATTTTAACTAAAAAAATAAACAAAGAGAAATTTAAAAAAGAAAACCTAATCATCGTTATTGGTGGCGATGGTTTTATGCTTCAAACACTAAAAAAAAATAAGAATTCAAAAAAGCAATTTTATGGAATTAATTCAGGAAACTATGGTTTCTTGATGAATAAATTTTCTTCCAAAAATATTATCAAAAATTTATCAAAGTCTAATGTGGTTTCTATTTCTCCTTTAGAAATGATTGTTAAAAACAAAAATAATCAAATTAAAAAATCTTTAGCAATAAATGAAGTTTCTGTTTTAAGACAAAGTAGACAGGCTGCTTCATTATCAATTAAACAAGGGTCAAGACAGATAATAAAAAAGTTAGTCTCTGATGGTGTATTAGTTTCAACACCAGCTGGTAGTACAGCGTATAACTTATCAGTGCACGGACCTATTTTAAGTCTACATTCAAAAAAACTCTCTATTTCACCAATCAGTGCTTTTAGACCAAGAAGATGGAAGGGAAAAATTGTTAATGATAAAACTAAAATTGTTATTACTAATTTGAATCCATCAAAGAGACCCATAAGTGCGGTTGCCGATAATTCAGAGGTAAGAAATGCAAAATCAATTATTGTTAAAACAAATAATAAAATTAAATTTAATCTTCTTTATGACAAAAACAGAAGTTTACAAAAAAAGATTAAGATTGAACAAATAAGAAAAGAAACTAGTTAGATTTATGGATACTTGGCAAATAATTTTAGCAATTGTTATAGTTAGTTTGTCAATTATCATGCCTATTTATTATTCTTCGGAAAAGAAAAAAATAGAACAACAGAAAGAATTAGAGAAAATCAAAAAATATGGTGAGGCCATTAACCAATTAACAAAAAATAAGAAAAATTAAGTGATGGTGCCCCCGCACGGATTCGAACCGCGGACCTATTGATTACAAATCGAGAGTCTAAATCCAAAAAGATAAATACTATCAACGTTAATTGAAAGTATTTAAAAATCTATACACACTACGGGCACAGTGATATAACTGACAACAATGACCCAGACACTTTATGAAAAATATGGTGGAAAAAAAACGGTTGGCCTAATTGTTATTAATTTTTATCAAAAAATTATGGCTGATGAAAATTTAAAAAAGTTTTTTTCAAATACAGATATGAAAGTTTTAATTTCACATCAAACTAATTTCATTTCTCAAGCTTTAGGTGGACCAAAGGAATATACTGGTCTTGATATGAAAGCTGCTCATCAAGGCATGAAAATATCCCAAGAAGATTTTAATGGAGTTGCCGGACATCTTAAAAAAACATTAGAAGAGTTAAAAGTTGAAACCCAAGATATTGATACAATCATTGGTGTCGTAGCCCCACTTTCAGAGCAAATAGTATCAAAGAAATAGAATTCATAATTAATTAAAATTTATGATGAAAATAAATAATTGGGAAGATTTAATAGCATTAGCAAAAAAACATGGACTGAAACCCAAAGAGGCATGGGAAAGAATTGAAAAAACAAATCTAAAATTTTTAAATAGAAAAAGCGTAGCAGAAAAAGAACTCAAAAAAGGAACACGAGTACAAAAACTTATGTTTCCAAAGACTAATAATCACGAAAATATTCTTTTTGCTAAAAATGTACCTTCCTTAGATATTTCTGGAGACTTTTACAATTTCAAAAATTTTGGAGATAAAATCTTTATAGTTCTTGCTGATGTTTCTGGCAAAGGAGTTGATGCAGGACTTATTATGTCAAGAGTCACTACTTTGTTTGAAATTTTTGTTGGAGAAAACAGGAGCATTAGTCAAATTGTATCATTAATAAATGATAACTTATATACTTTGCGTTCATCAAAATTTTTAACAGGAATATTTGCTGCTTACGATAAAAAATCTAAAAATCTTG
Organism: uncultured Pelagibacteraceae bacterium; assembly: GCA_902595745.1. Classification (GTDB taxonomy): domain Bacteria; phylum Pseudomonadota; class Alphaproteobacteria; order Pelagibacterales; family Pelagibacteraceae; genus Pelagibacter. The sequence goes on along the minus strand of CACJRE010000007.1, from coordinate 33,146 downwards.
AATTTATAAATGCTGGTCATTCAAATTGTATAATTTCAGAGAATAAAAATATTACTGAGCATTCTTCTAACAAAATTCCACCACTTGGAGTTCAGCCAATTAATTTTGACCTAAATAGTATTTTAAATAAAATATCACTAAAAGAAAAAATTTTTTATATATATAGTGATGGTTTAAGCGAAAGTAGAGATTTTGAAGGAAATGAAATTGAAACTGAAGGTGTTATAAATTTATTAAATAAAAATAAAAATCATAGTATTGAAAAACAATTAGAAAATATTTTTATAGAAGTTTCAGCGTTTGGTGCATTACAAAATATACATAACGAAGAAAAAAGTATTATTAAAGACGATCTTACTATTTTAGCAATAAATGGTGGATAAAAGACTGATTGATTTATACACAATCCATACACACTCTATAAACAATCAAAACACAGCATGAGCACAGTCAGGATAGAAATTTTATTTTTTGAAAAAAATTAACGTTGATTTTATTGAGTGATGGTGCCCCCGCACGGATTCGAACCGCGGACCTATTGATTACAAATCAATTGCTCTACCAACTGAGCTACAAGGGCATGCGCAATAACTATTAATTATTTGTTAAATAATCAACTCTTTTTTTTTACAAAGTCTAAGTGATGAAAGACTATTGCTGCACTATTTGATATATTTAAACTTTCTATATCTTTATTGATATCTATTTTAACAAAAAAATCTGCATATTTACTAGTATGTTCTCTCATACCAAATCCCTCAGATCCAAAAAGAAGAACATTTTTGCCTTCCCATTTAACCTCTGTAAAATCTTTTTCTCCACTAGCATCAAAACCATAAACCCAAAAATTTCTTTCTCTTAAATTTTTAAGAGTAGAATTTATATTTGATACTTGGAAAATATTTAAATGCTCCATACATCCACTAGCTGATTTGTACATGAGTTTACTATCTTTGGGAAAATGTCTTTCTTTTATAATCAAACCATCTATTTTAAATGATGCTGCACTTCTAATTAATGAACCAATATTTCTTGGGTCGGTTACTTCATCTAAACATACAAAAGTACAATTTTTTTTTTCTTTTATATATTCTTTTAAATCTGGTTGATCTAAATGTTCAATTTCTGCAACATAACCGTTATGCATCAATTGTTCTTTAGATGTGTATTTGTCTAATTCTTTTTTAGATTTAAAATAAACTTTAACGTCCTCTAAAACATTTTTTCTTGGATTTTTTCTATGTATATTTTTCTTTGCATCTTCGGTTAAAAACACCCTTAAAACCTTTCGATCTGGATTTCTAAGAGCTTCGATAACAGCATGTTGACCAGCGATAAAAAAAGAGGATTTATTCATAAATTTACATGAGTTTTACACGTTTTTTTGAATATTTACCTATTAAATCACGTGTTGCATTTGAATAAATAAAATATATAAAACGCATGTTGTTTGAAGCTTTATTGAACAGGGGACACTTCCCCATGGGAGGGGTTCCAGAGCGGTCAAATGGGGCGGGCTGTAAACCCGTTGACTTCGGTCTTCGAAAGTTCGAATCTTTCCCCCTCCACCATTCAATAAATTTTAAGTAACATGGAGTGTTACTCTTGGGGTTGTGCGGGTGTAGTTCAATGGTAGAACGCTAGCCTTCCAAGCTGGATGTAAGGGTTCGATTCCCTTTACCCGCTCCAAGAAAAAAAAATTATTAATGAAAACAAAAACTGAGGTAAAAAAGTAATGTCAAAAGAAAAGTTTGTTAGAAGTAAACCCCACTGTAACATTGGGACTATTGGTCATGTCGATCATGGTAAAACAACTCTTACTGCAGCTATCACAATCACTTTAGCAGAAGCAGGTGGAGCAGCAGCAGTAGCTTACGATCAAATCGATAAAGCTCCTGAAGAAAAAGAAAGAGGAATAACAATTTCAACTGCTCACGTTGAATATGAAACAGAAAAAAGACATTACGCTCACGTAGATTGTCCAGGTCACGCCGACTATGTTAAAAACATGATTACAGGTGCTGCACAAATGGACGGAGCTATCTTGGTAGTTAACGCTGCTGATGGTCCAATGCCACAAACAAGAGAGCACATTCTTTTAGGAAGACAAGTTGGTATTCCGGCGATTGTTGTTTACTTAAATAAAGTAGATCAAGTTGATGACAAAGATATGATTGAACTTGTTGAAGAAGAAATAAGAGAACTTTTAACTTCATACAAATATCCTGGAGATAAAACTCCAATTATTAAAGGTTCAGCTTTAGCAGCAGTTGAAAAAAGAGATGATGAAATTGGAAAAAATTCAATCATGGAATTGATGAAAGCTGTTGATGAACATATTCCACAACCAGCTAGAGATGTTGATAAACCATTCTTGATGCCTGTTGAGGATGTATTTTCAATTTCAGGAAGAGGAACAGTTGCAACTGGTAGAATTGAATCAGGTGTGATTAAAACTGGTGAAGAAGTTGAAATAGTTGGTATCAAAGAAACTAAAAAATCAGTTTGTACTGGTGTTGAAATGTTTAGAAAACTTTTAGACTCTGGTGAAGCTGGTGATAACGTAGGAATTTTATTGAGAGGTATTGAAAGATCTGACATTGAAAGAGGTCAAGTTCTTTGTAAGCCTGGTTCAATTACTCCACACACTAAATTTGAAGCTCAGGCTTATGTACTTAAAAAAGATGAGGGTGGAAGACATACACCTTTCTTTACTAAATACAGACCACAGTTTTACTTTAGAACAACAGACGTAACAGGAGAAGTAGAGTTACCAGCTGGTACAGAAATGGTTATGCCAGGTGATGATGCTAAATTTACTGTTAAGTTGATTACACCGATCGCAATGGCAGAACAATTAAACTTTGCTATTAGAGAAGGTGGAAGAACTGTTGGAGCAGGAGTAGTAACAAAAATTATAGAGTAACTCTATAAATAGGAGTGTAGCTCAATTGGTAGAGCGCCGGTCTCCAAAACCGGAGGCTGAGGGTTCGAGTCCCTCCGCTCCTGCCAATTAGAGCTAGAAATTATGAAAAACCCGATGAAATTTATTCAGGAAGTAAAACAAGAGGCATTTAAAATAACATGGCCTACTTGGAAAGAGACTTTACAAGGTGCTTTGATGGTTTTTGCAATGGCTGTAGTAATGTCTTTATTTTTTCTTCTTTTAGATCAAGTTTTAAAGTTTTTTCTAGAATTACTACTTAAGGTGAGTATTTAATGAAAAATTGGTACATTGTTCAATCTCATTCAAGTTTTGAAAATAAAGTAGCTGGATTAATAAAAGAAGAGGCTGATAAGGCTAAAATTGCAGAAAAATTTGAAGAAATAATTGTTCCAACTCATGATGTAACTGAGGTTAAAAGAGGTAAAAGAATTCAACGTAAAAAGAAATATTTTCCAGGATACGTTTTAATAAAGAGTGAAATGGACAATAATATATATCACATGATTAAAAATATAAAGAGAGTTAGTGGTTTTTTAGGCTCTAAAGGAATTCCAGTACCAGTTTCTGATAAAGAAATCGAAAAGATTTTAGGACAAATAAAAGATGGTGTGGCTCAGCCAAAATCTGGTATAGAGTACAGCGTTGGTGAAAAAGTTCAGGTTGTTGATGGTCCTTTTGCATCATTCAGTGGAATGGTGGAAGATATTGATGAAGAAAAGTCTAGACTTAAGGTCTCAGTTTCTATATTTGGACGTCCAACACCAGTAGATTTAGAATATAACCAAGTTGAGAAAGTAAGTTAATGGCAAAAGAAATTAGTGGATTTATAAAGTTACAAATTAAAGGTGGTCAAGCAAACCCAGCACCCCCTGTTGGTCCTGCATTAGGTCAACGAGGTGTAAACATAATGGAATTTTGTAAAGCTTTTAATGACAAGACCAAATCAATGGCTGGTAAACCTGTTCCAGTAGAAATTACAGTCTATAAAGATAAAAAATTTGATTTTAAAATTAAATCTCCACCAGCATCTTTCTTTATTAAAGAAGCAGTAAAACTAAAGGGTGGTTCTAAAGAACCAGGTAGAAATATTGTTGCGTCAATTTCAAAAAAACAACTTGAAGATATAGCAAACCAAAAAATGAATGATTTAAATGCTCATGATTTAGATGAAGCTGTAAAAATCATAGCTGGCTCTGCCAGATCAATGGGTATTGAGGTGAAAGAGTAATGCCATCAAAAAGATATAAAAAATTACCTGAAAAAACAAAAGATCTTGATGCTGAGGTTATCGAGAAATTATTACCTGAAGTTAAAAAAAATTGTACAACTAAATTTGATGAGTCTCTAGATCTAAGTTTCCAAATTAATAACAAGCAAAAGAAAAGTGAAGTAAATATAAGAACTGTTGTTAACTTACCTGGTGGAACTGGAAAAAAAGTAAAAGTTGCTGTTGTTTGTGAAGATAATAAAGCACAAGAAGCAAAAGATGCAGGTGCAGATATTGTTGGCAGTGATGAATTTGTTGAAAAAATTAAAGGTGGTGAATTAAACTTTGAAAAATTAATCTGTACACCTGGAATGATGATTAAACTTTCTAAATTGGGTAAAGTTTTAGGTCCAAAGGGATTAATGCCTAATCCAAAACTTGGTTCAGTTTCTGAGAATATAAAAGAAGCTGTTACTAATGCTAAATCAGGTCAAGTTGAAATTAGAAATGATAAAGATGGAAACATTGGTGTTAGCATCGGAAAAAAATCTTTTCATGATGATCAATTGTTAAAAAATTTTCACGCAATCATTGATGCATTAGAAAAAGAGAAATCCAATAATACTCTAAAAGGTGATTTAATTAAAAATACTTTTGTTACTTCATCAATGGGAGTTTCGTATAAAGTCAAATTAGGAAAGTCGATATAGTCATGTTAACTAAAGAACAAAAAAAGAATTATATTTCAGAAATGACCACACAGTTTGAGAACAGCAAAGCTGTAATGGTTACTCATTATCAAGGTTTAACAATGACTCAACTAGATGAGTTAAGAGCTCAAATGAGAGAGCATGGAATAATTTTCAAAATTACAAAAAACAGAATAACAAAACTAGCTTTAGAAAAAACTAAGTGTAAGGACTTATCAGATTTATTTACTGGGCCTACTGCAGTTGCATTTGGCGAGGATGCTATAATGTCAGCAAGGATTCTATCAAAATTCGCAAAAGATAATGAAAATCTTAAGTTAATTGGTGGAATTATGGATAACGAGGTCTTAGATCAGGCTGGAGTCCAAAATGTAGCTAGTTTACCAACTTTAGATGAGGCTAGAGCGAATATTGTTGGTATTTTAAATGCTCCAGCATCCAAATTAGTAAGTATTTTGCTTGCATACTCAGAAAAAATGAGTAATTTGTCGGCAGAAAATTCTGAAACACAACCCAAAGAGTAAATTATGCCTGACTTAAACAAAATTATAGAAGACCTATCAAGTTTGACAGTTGCAGAAGCAGCAGAGTTGTCAAAACAATTAGAAGAAAAATGGGGTGTAACTCCAATGGCAGCAGCAGCTCCAGCAGCAGCAGGTGGTGCGGCTCCAGCAGAAGATAAAGATGATTTTACAATTATGCTTGTATCAGCAGGTGAGAAAAAAATTAACGTTATTAAAGAAGTTAGAGCAGCGACTTCACTGGGACTAAAAGAAGCTAAAGATCTTGTAGAAGGTGCACCAAAAGAAGTTAAATCTGGTGTTCCAAAAAAAGAAGCGGAAGAGATCAAAGCTAAGTTAGAAGCTGCAGGCGCAAAAGTAGAACTTAAATAAATTAATAAGAAAGAATTCGGATACTGATTATTTTTAATCAGTATCATTAAACATAAATGCAATTATCTTTTACTGAAAAGAAAAATATAAGAAAAAGTTTTGGTAAACTAAAAGAAAGTTTATCTATTCCAAATCTAATCGAAGTACAAAAAAATTCATACAAAGAACTAACTGAATTTTATTCTGAAACAGAGCTAACAAAGGGTTTTGACAGAGTTTTTAAAAGCATATTTCCAATTGAAGATTTAAATGACAAAGCAACATTAGAATATGTTTCTTACAGATTGGATAAACCAAAATTTGATGTTGAAGAATGTATTACTAGAGGATTGACTTATTCATCTGCTCTTAAATGTACTTTGAGATTAGTTGTTTACGAAATAGATCAAGAAAATAATACTAAAGATATTTTATCTGCTAAAGAGCAAGAAGTTTATATGGGAGAAGTTCCCATGATGACTAACAGTGGTACCTTCATAACTAATGGTGTTCAAAGAGTTGTTGTAAATCAAATGCACAGAAGTCCTGGTGTATTTTTTGATCATGACAAAGGAAAAACGCATGCAAGTGGAAAACTTTTATTTAATTGTAGAGTTATCCCAAACAGAGGCTCTTGGTTAGATTTTGAATATGACGTTAAAGATTTTTTATATTTTAAAATTGATAGAAAAAAGAAAATTTTTGCTTCTACATTATTATTAGCTTTAGGATATTCAAAAGCAGAAATGGCAGATGAGTTTTATGCTAACGAACAATATACTTATGATCCTAAAACTGAAAAATGGAAAACAAAATTTAATCCAGAAAATTATAAAGCTAAAAACTTTTCAGAGGAAGTAATCGATGCAAAAACTGGTGAAGTAGTAATAAAGTTAGGTGATAAAATTAATTTTTTAAGTGCAAAAAAATTAGCAAACGATGGACTAAAAGATATTTTAGTTTCAAGAGAATCTTTATTTGGAAAATTTCTACATAGAGATGTTAAAGTAAGTGATGAAGAAGAGGGTACTTTTTCAATTGGTACAGAACTTAATGATACTGTAATCCAACAAATACTTGATGCAAACATCCATTCATTACAAATATCTGTAACAAATTCTATCAATAAAGGACCTTATTTATTAACTACTATTTTAAATGATAAAAACAATTCAAAAGATGAAGCTATTACAGAAATCTATAAAATGCTTAGACCTGGAGAGCCACCAACTATAGAAATAGCTACTCAAATTTTCAATAATCTATTTTTTAGTTCTGACCGATATGATCTTTCTGATGTTGGCAGAGTTAAAATGAACTCTAGATTAAACCAAGAATGTTCAGATAAAATTACAATCTTAAGAAATGATGACATTATAGCTATCGTTCATAAAATGTTAGATTTAAGAGATGGTAAAGATGAAGTTGATGATATTGACCATTTAGGAAACAGAAGAGTTCGTTCTGTAGGTGAGTTAGTCGAAAATCAAGCTCGTATTGGCGTTTATAGAATGGAAAGAGCTATTAAAGAAAAAATGACTACTTTAGATGTTGAGTCAGCAATGCCTCAAGATTTGATTAATGCAAAACCATTAACTGTTTCTCTTAAAGACTTTTTTGCAAGCTCACAACTTTCACAATTTATGGATCAAACAAATCCTCTATCTGAAATTACTCATAAAAGAAGAGTTTCAGCATTAGGACCTGGTGGTTTAACTAGAGAAAGAGCTGGCTTTGAAGTGCGTGACGTTCACCCTACTCATTATGGAAGAATATGTCCGATTGAAACTCCCGAAGGACCAAATATTGGTTTAATTAACAGTCTCTCTACTTATGCAAAGATCAATAAGTACGGCTTTATCGAAAGTCCGTATAAAAAAGTTAAAGACGGTGTTGTTCAAGATAATGTTGAATATTTATCAGCAATGGAAGAAACTAAATTCACTATTGCTCAAGCAAATACAAAATTAGATAAAAATGGAAAAATAGTTGAGGAATTAGTTTCTTGTAGACAAAATTTAAATTTCCTTTTAGCTAAACCTGATACTATTGATTATATCGATGTATCTCCTAAGCAACTTGTTTCAGTTGCAGCTTCATTAATACCTTTCTTAGAAAACGATGATGCAAATAGAGCATTAATGGGGTCTAACATGATGAGACAGGCCGTTCCATTACTAAAACCTGAGTCACCTTTAGTTGGAACAGGTATCGAAAGTGATGTAGCTTTAGATTCTGGTGTAACGATTGTTGCAAAACGAGACGGAATTGTTGATAAAATTGATGGTAAAAGAATTGTAATTAAAGCAACTGAAGAGACTGATTTTTCCAAATCTGGTGTTGATATTTACAATTTACAAAAATTTAAAAGGTCAAACCAAAACACTTGCATTAACCAAAAGCCATTGGTTAGAGTTGGAGACAAGGTTAAATCTGGAGATATTATTGCTGATGGACCATCTACTAAATTAGGTGAGTTAGCTTTAGGTAAAAACGTAACGGTAGCATTCATGCCGTGGCAAGGCTATAATTTTGAGGATTCTATTTTGATCTCTGAAAGATGCGTAACAGATGATGTGTTTACATCAGTCCATATTGTTGAATATGAAATAATGGCAAGAGATACAAAATTAGGTGAAGAAGATATTACAAGAGATATTCCAAATGTTAATGAAGAGGCGTTAAAAAACCTTGACGAGTCTGGTATTGTTTATATTGGAGCGGAAGTTAATGCAGGTGATATTTTAGTTGGAAAAGTAACCCCTAAAGGTGACTCAGCATCAGGACCTGAGGAAAAACTATTAAGATCAATTTTTGGTGAAAAAGCAATTGATGTTACAGATACTTCTTTAAGGATGTCTAGAGGTAGCAGTGGAACTGTTGTTGATGTAAGAGTATTCAATAGACATGGTATAGAAAAAGATGAAAGATCAATTACAATTGAAAGAGCCGAAATTGAACAGGTACAACAAGATAAAATTGTTGAAGAAGAAATTTTAGAGAGAAGTATTAAGCAAAGAGCATCTCAATTTTTATCAGGATCTTCTTTAACTAAAAAAGTTAAGGATTTAGCTGAAGGTACTAAATTAGATTTTGAAACAATAGACAAGCTATCTGTTAATGATGTATTTAAAATATCAGTGGGTAACGTTAATGATGAAGCAACTTTAGCTCAACTTAAAGATCAGTATAACAAAGCAAAACAAGACATTACCGAAAGATTTGAAGATAAAGTTTTAAAAATTAGAAGTGGTGATGATTTATTACCAAGCGTGATGAAAATGGTTAAAGTTTTTGTTGCAATTAAAAGAAGACTAAGACCAGGTGATAAAATGTCTGGAAGACATGGTAACAAAGGTGTTGTTAGTAAAATTGTTCCTGTTGAGGATATGCCATACAGAGAAGATGGTAGACCAGTAGATATTGTTCTAAATCCCCTTGGTGTGCCAAGTCGTATGAACGTTGGCCAAATTTTAGAAACTCACTTAGGATGGGCATGTAAAGAATTCGGTGAAGAAGTTAAGAAACTAGTTAATGAAAATAATAAAAAAATTGAAAAAACTGAAAAAATATCAAAATTTTTAAAATCCGTTTATGGTGAAGAAATTTTCAAAGAAAAAGTTGAAAAACTATCAAAACCAGAATTCAAAGATTTATGTGAAAATTTACAAAATGGTATAGCAATATCAACTCCAGTATTTGATGGGGCTAAAGAAAAAAATGTAACTGAAATGTTAGAACTTGCTAACTTACCAGGATCAGGACAAACATATTTATGGGATGGTAGAACAGGTGAAAAATTTGATAGACCTGTAACTGTTGGAATAATCTATATGCTTAAGCTTCACCACTTAGTAGAGGATAAAATTCACGCAAGATCAACAGGACCTTATAGTTTAGTAACGCAACAGCCATTAGGTGGTAAGGCTCAATTAGGTGGACAAAGATTTGGTGAAATGGAAGTTTGGGCTTTAGAAGCTTATGGAGCATCATACACACTTCAAGAAATATTAACTGTAAAATCAGACGATGTTGCAGGTAGAGTTAAAGTTTACGAAACTATAGTTAAAGGTGAAGAAAATTTTGAGTCAGGTATTCCTGAGTCATTTAACGTTCTAGTTAAGGAAATTAAATCATTAGCACTAAACGTGGAGCTTAATTAAAAATGAAAAAAGAACTAACAGATCTATTTAAAAATACCGAAATTTCTGAAGCTCAAAATTTTAATAGCATAAAAATTTCTTTAGCAAGTCCTGAAAAAATTAAATCTTGGACTTTTGGTGAAATTAAAAAACCGGAAACGATAAATTACAGAACATTCAGACCTGAAAAAGATGGTTTATTTTGTGCAAGAATTTTTGGACCAATTAAAGATTATGAGTGTTTGTGTGGAAAATATAAACGAATGAAATTTAGAGGTATTATCTGTGAAAAATGTGGAGTTGAAGTAACAAAATCTAATGTCCGTAGAGAAAGAATGGGTCACATTAACTTAGCTACACCGGTTGCTCACATTTGGTTTTTAAAATCTTTACCTAGCAGAATAGCTTTGGCGGTTGATATGAAACTTAAAGAAATTGAAAGAGTTTTATATTTTGAAAACTTTATCGTAATCGAGCCTGGTTTAACTGGATTACAAAAAAACCAACTTCTTAATGAAGAAGAATTAGCAAAATACCAAGATGAATTCGGTGAGGAGTCATTTACGGCTGGTATCGGTGCTGAAGCCGTACTTGAAATGCTAAAAAATTTAGATCTTGAATTAGAGCGTAAAAATCTTGTTAGTTTTATCAAAGAAACAAAATCAAAAGTTAACGAAGAAAGAGCAATTAAAAGATTAAAATTAGTAGAGTCATTTATTGAAACAGGTCAAAAACCGGAATGGATGATTTTAACTGTTGTACCAGTAATTCCACCAGAATTAAGACCACTAGTGCCACTAGACGGTGGTAGATTTGCTACTTCAGATTTAAATGATCTCTATAGAAGAGTAATTAACAGAAATAATAGATTAAAAAGATTAATGGACCTAAAAGCTCCAGATATTATTGTTAGAAATGAAAAAAGAATGCTTCAAGAATCTGTCGATGCATTATTTGACAATGGTAGAAGAGGCAGAGTAATAACCGGAACTGGTAAGAGACCTCTTAAGTCTTTGGCAGAAATGCTAAAAGGTAAGCAAGGTAGATTCAGACAAAACTTACTAGGTAAAAGGGTTGATTATTCAGGTAGATCTGTAATTGTTGTTGGTCCTGACTTAAAACTTCACGAGTGTGGTTTACCAAAAAAAATGGCTTTAGAATTATTCAAGCCATTCTTATATGCTAGATTGAATAAACTTGGATTAGCATCTACAATTAAACAAGCTAAAAAATTAGTTGAAAAAGAAACAAATGCTGTTTGGGATGCATTAGAACTAATTGTAAGAGAGCATCCTGTTATATTAAACAGAGCTCCAACACTTCATAGATTAGGTGTTCAAGCATTTGAACCTAAACTTATAGAAGGCGATGCAATTGAATTACATCCTTTAACATGTGCTGCTTTTAACGCTGACTTTGATGGTGACCAAATGGCTGTTCACGTTCCATTAAGTTTGGAAGCTCAATTAGAAGCTAGAATATTAATGCTTTCAACAAATAATATTTTATCACCATCAAATGGGAAACCAATAATTGTTCCAAGTCAGGATATGATTTTAGGTATTTATTACTTATCTCAAGAACCACTTACTGACAAACCAGCAGGATATTTCGTAGATGTTGATGCTATAGAATTTGCTTTAGCTTCAGAACAAATTAAAGTTCACAGCACAATTATATCAAGAATTGAAACAGTTGATGAAAATGGAAATAAAAAATATGAAAAATACACATCAACAGCTGGAAGATTTTTATTAGCGAACTTATTACCAAAAAACAGTAATATTAAATTTTCTTTAGTCGACAGATTATTACCCAAAAAAACAGTTTCGGAAATTATCGATGTTGTATTTAGGTTTTGTGGACAAAAAACAACAGTTATATTTTGTGATAGGTTGAAAGACTTAGGTTTCAAACACGCGTTTAAAGCTGGTATCTCATTTGGAAAAGATGATCTAGTAATTCCAGAGAATAAAACTCAATTAATTGAAGACACAAAAGGATTAATTGCAGATTATGAAAATCAATATTCTGAAGGACTAATTACAAGAGGTGAGAAATATAATAAAGTAGTTGATGCCTGGTCAAAATGTACTGATAAAGTTGCTGGTGAAATGATGAAAGGAATTTCTGCTACTGAAAAAACTCCAGAAGGTTTAAAAATTAATTCAGTATATATGATGGCTGATAGTGGAGCTAGAGGTTCAGCTGCGCAAATGAAACAGCTTGCTGGTATGAGAGGTTTGATAGCGAAACCTTCAGGCGAAATTATTGAAAGTCCTATTATTTCAAATTTTAAAGAAGGTTTAACAGCTTTAGAATATTTTAATTCTACTCACGGCGCTAGAAAAGGTCTTGCTGATACTGCCCTTAAAACAGCAAGTTCAGGTTATTTAACAAGAAGACTTTGTGATGTAGCACAAGACTTAACAATTACAAAAGTTCAATGTGAAGATCCAGGGTTCATTGAACTTTCAGAAATATTAGAAGGTGGAAATGTTGTTGTAAGTTTATCAGAAAGAGCATTAGGAAGAGTTGCTGCAGCTGATGTTAAAAACCCTCTTACAGGTGAAGTTGTGATTAAAAAATCTAAAATGATTGATGAAGCTGGTTGCGATTTAATAGATGCAGCAGGAGTTAAATCAATTAAAGTTTACTCTGTAATGACATGTAGTTCAAAAGAAGGTGTTTGTGCTACCTGTTATGGAAGAGATTTATCAAGAGGAAAAATGGTCCACGTTGGAGAAGCGATTGGTATGATTTCTGCTCAATCAATTGGTGAACCTGGAACTCAGTTGACTATGAGAACTTTCCACGTCGGTGGTACAGCATCTGTAAAACAAGATTCTCAAATTGTGAGTAAAAATGAGGGAACTCTTAAAATTTTAAATTCTAATATTTTAGAAGACTCAAAGAAAAATTTAATTGTAATGGGTAGAAATACTCAATTGTCTATAGAGGACGATAATGGAGTTCAGGTTGCAGTTTATAAAGTAGCTTATGGATCAAAATTATTTTTCAATAATGGAGATAAGATTAAAGCTAATACTAAAATTTGTGAGTGGGATCCATATACAACTCCTGTGATAGCTGAAAAAAGTGGTACAGCAAGTTTTGTTGATTTAATTGATGGAGTTTCAATCCAAGAAACTACAGATGATGCTACAGGAATATCTTCTAAATCAGTTATTGACTGGAGAGCACAGTCAAAAAGTACTGATTTAAAACCTAGAATTACTTTAAGAGATGAAAAAGGTAATGTAATTAAAAAAGCCGATGATAATGAAGCGAGATATTATCTTGTACCTGATTCAATTCTTTCAATTAAAGATGGTCAAAAAGTTTTTGCTGGAGATGTTATCGCAAGACTTCCAAAAGAAACTACTAAAACTAAAGATATTACTGGAGGTCTACCGAGAGTTGCTGAATTATTTGAAGCAAGAAAAGCAAAAGATAGTGCGATTATTGCTGAAAATGATGGACAAGTAGTATTTGGCAAAGAGGTCAGAGGAAAACAAAGAGTATCTATCGTTCCTGAAGATGGGGCTGAACCTTCAAATTATTTAATTCCAAAAGGAAAACACATTAACTTTAATCCAGGAGAAAGAATACAAAAAGGAGAATACTTACTTGATGGACAACCATTACCGCATGATATTTTAAGGGTATTAGGAATAAAAGAATTAACAGAGTATTTTGTAAACCAAGTACAAGAAGTATACAGATTACAAGGTGTAATTATTAACGACAAACATATTGAAACTATTTTAAGACAAATGCTTAAAAAAGTTGAAGTAAAAGTTTCAGGTGACTCTAGTTATTTACCTGGTGAAGTTATCGATAGAATAAAATTTGATAACACTAATGAAAAATTGGTGGCAGAAGGTAAAACACCTGCTGTTGGTGAACGTGTATTAATGGGTATTACTAAAGCCTCTTTACAAACTGAGTCGTTTATTTCAGCGGCTTCATTCCAAGAAACAACAAGAGTTTTAACTGATGCAGCAATTAAAGGGAAAGTTGACCCATTAAATGGTCTAAAAGAGAACGTTATTGTTGGTAGATTAGTTCCAGCTGGTACTGGTAGCATTAAAAATAAATGGAACAAAAAAGCACTTGAAGATGATAATAATTTTATTGCTGAACAAGATAAATTAGAAACCTCTGAAGCCGTAGAAACTCCCGCAAATCAGTAAAAATATCACCTAATACTTGAAGTTTTAGTTTGACAAAGACAGATTAATAAGTATTTTGGCGATGTTTTTGGTTGGAATGTAGTACCTACTAATAGTACTAAACGCTGCCACAAAATAACCTGTCAGTTATTTTCTTCTAAAAATAAATTAATTAATTTTATAAAATTTATGCCAACTATTAATCAGTTGTTAAGAAAAAAAAGAGTTAAACAATTAACAAGGAACAAAGTTCCTGCTTTACAAAAGCAACCTCTTAAGAGAGGTGTATGTGTTAAAGTTTACACAACAACTCCTAAAAAACCTAACTCTGCATTAAGAAAAGTTGCAAGGGTAAGATTATCAAATGGTTTCGAAGTTACTGCTTATATTCCAGGAGAAGGACACAATCTTCAAGAACACTCAGTAGTACTAATAAGAGGAGGAAGAGTTAAAGATTTACCAGGTGTACGTTATCATATTTTAAGAGGTAATCTTGATACTCAAGGTGTTGCCAACAGGAAAAAAAGAAGATCTTTATACGGAACTAAAAAAGGTAAATAATGTCTAGAAAAAAAACTCAACCAAAAAAAAATGTAGTTCCAGATCCTAAGTTTAATTCAACTATTATTCCAAAGTTAATTAACAATATAATGTATGATGGAAAAAGAGGTGTTGCAGCTAAAATCGTTTATGATGCAATTGAAAAAATCAAAACAAGATCAAAAGATGAACCCATAAATATTTTTAATGAAGCAATAAATAATATTAAGCCAACTGTCGAAGTAAGATCAAGAAGAGTTGGTGGTGCTACTTATCAAGTTCCAGTTGAAGTAAAAAGTAAAAGAGCTCAAGCATTGGCTATTAGATGGTTAGTAGATTCTGCAAGAAAAAGAAAAGATAAACATATGTCAGATAAAATTTTCAATGAACTGTTTGATGCTTATGAAAAAAAAGGTGCTGCAGTTAAAAAAAGAGAGGATGTGCATAAAATGGCCGAGTCTAATAAAGCTTTTGCACATTTTAGATGGTAATAAATTATGGCTAGAACTCATACATTAGATAAATATAGAAACATTGGGATTATGGCCCACATCGATGCAGGTAAAACTACTACTACAGAAAGAGTTTTATATTATACAGGAAAAAGTCATAAAATTGGTGAAGTACATGATGGTGCTGCAACAATGGATTGGATGGAACAAGAACAAGAAAGAGGCATTACAATAACTTCAGCTGCTACAACTTGTTTTTGGAATGATCATAGAATTAATATTATCGATACTCCTGGTCACGTGGATTTTACTATTGAGGTAGAAAGATCTTTAAAAGTACTAGACGGTGCAGTTGCAGTTTTTGATGGTGTTGCCGGTGTTGAACCACAATCAGAAACAGTATGGAGACAAGCAGATAAATACAAAGTTCCAAGAATATGTTTTGTAAATAAATTAGACAGAACTGGTGCAGATTTCTTTAGATGTGTAGACATGATAAGAGATAGATTGGGAGCTAAACCATTAGTAGTTCAAGTTCCTATAGGAATAGAAGCATCATTAACTGGCGTTGTAGACTTAGTTAAAATGAAAGCTCAGGTCTGGAAAAATGAAGCACTAGGTGCTGAGTGGGAATACAAAGAAATTCCAGATGATTTAAAAGAAATATCACAGAAATATAGAACTGAATTAGTAGAAATGGCTGTAGAGCAAGATGAAAAACTAATGGAAGCGTATTTGAATGGAGATGAAATTGAAGAAGAAGATTTAATTAAATGTATAAGAAAAGGTACATTGAATTTTAGTTTTGTTCCTGTTTTAACCGGCTCAGCTTTTAAAAATAAAGGTGTACAGCCATTACTTGATGCTGTTGTAAATTATTTACCAAGTCCAGTTGATATTGGATCTATTTCAGGAACTAAACTTGGTTCAGAAGATGAAGTGGATATGAAATTTGAAGATAGTGCACCTTTTTCAGCATTAGCATTTAAAGTTGCGAATGATCCTTTTGTTGGGTCATTAACTTTTATAAGAATTTACTCAGGTACAATTAAAACTGGAACTGCAGTTTTCAACTCATCTAAAGAAAAAGAAGAACGTGTTGGACGAATGCTGTTAATGCATGCTAATTCAAGAGAAGATATTAAAGAAGCTAATGCAGGTGATATTGTAGCCCTTGCTGGATTAAAAAGCACAATAACAGGTCACACTTTATGTGATAAAGATAATCCTGTCTTACTTGAGCCGATGGAATTCCCTGAGCCAGTAATTGAAATTGCAGTCGAGCCTAAAACGAAAGCCGACCAAGAAAAAATGGGTGAAGCTCTAGGTAGACTTGCTGCTGAAGATCCTTCTTTCAGAGTTACTTCTGATGAAGAGTCAGGCCAAACAATAATTAAAGGTATGGGTGAACTTCATTTAGATATTATTGTTGATAGAATGAAGAGAGAATTTAAAGTTGAAGCTAATGTTGGAGCTCCACAAGTTGCTTATAGAGAAACATTAGAAAATGCATCTGAAGTCGAATATACACACAAAAAACAAAGTGGTGGTGCAGGTCAGTTTGCTAAAGTTAAGTTGTTAGTAGAGCCTCAAGAACCTGGTGCAGGTAGACTTGTTGAAAGTAAAATTAAAGGTGGAGCTATTCCTAAGGAATTTATTCCAGGTGTTGAAAAAGGAATTGAAACTGTATCTGATAACGGAATTTTAGCTGGTTTTCCAATGATCGATTATAAAGTTACTATAATTGATGGTTTACATCACGATGTAGACTCAAGTGTTCTTGCATTTGAACTTGCCAGCAGAGCTTGTTTTAAAGAAGCATGTACTAAAGGAACATTAAAACTTCTAGAACCTGTTATGAGAGTTGAAGTAGTAACACCTGAAGATTATATGGGTGACGTAATAGGTGATTTGAATAGTCGAAGAGGACAAATAAGTACTCAAGAACAAAGAGGAAATGCAACAGTAATTACTGCAATGGTTCCATTAGCAAATATGTTTGGATATATAAATAATTTAAGATCAATGTCTCAAGGAAGAGCACAATATTCTATGTTCTTTGATCATTACTCTAAGGTCCCACAAAATGTACAGGACGAAGTAACCAAAAAAATTGCAGGTTAAATATGGAAAAACAAAATATAAGAATAAAACTTAGAGCATACGACAATAAGATTCTTGATGCATCTACTGAGGAAATAGTTAACACAGTAAAAAGAACTGGTGCAACTATAAAAGGACCTATCCCTCTTCCTACAAGAGTTGAAAGATATACTGTTTTAAAAAGCCCTCATATTGATAAGAAAAGTAGAGAACAATTTGAGTCAAGAACTCATAAAAGATTAATAGATATTATAGAACCAACACCACAAACTGTTGAAGCCTTAATGAAACTTGACTTAGCTTCAGGTGTTGATGTGGAGATAAAAATTTAATTATGTCTGAAATAGCTTTAATAGGAAAGAAAATAGGTATGACTAGAGAATTTTATAAAACTGGTCAATTGGTTCCTGTTACTGTTCTAAAAGTAGAAAAAGCGAGAGTAATTCAGGTTATAGATGAAGAAAAAAGAGGCTACAAAGCAGTACAGCTTGGATATGGAAAGATCAAGAATTCAAAACTTACAAAATCTATGAAAGGCTTTTTTGCTAAAAAAAACACAGAAGCCAAAAAAACACTTAAAGAATACAGAGTGAAAGATACAGAAAATTACAAAGAAGGAAATGAGTTTGGCCTAGAAATTTTTAAGGATATTAAATTTGTAGACACTAGATCAAAAACCATTGGTAAAGGTTTTGCCGGAGCAATGAAAAGATGGAACTTTGGTGGTTTAAGAGCTAGTCATGGGGTATCAATTTCACACAGAGCTCATGGTTCAACAGGTCATAGCCAAGATCCTGGAAAAGTATTTAAAGGAAAAAAGATGGCTGGTCACATGGGTGATAGATTAAGAACTATGTTAAATATTGAAATAATAAAAACAGATTTAGAAAATGAACTTTTATATTTAAAAGGTTCAATTCCAGGTTCAAAAAATACAGAGGTAGTTGTAAGAAAATCAATCAAAAATATTAATAAAATGACAATTTCTGAAAAAATTGCAAAAGCGGAAGAAGCTAAAAAAACACCAGATAAAAAGAAAAAATAATGAAACTAGAAAAAATTAGTATTGATGGAAAAAAAGACACGATTGAAGTGTTAGATAAAATATTTTCTGCAAAAATTAACAGTAAACTGGTTAGTAGTGTTCTATATAAATCGAACGCAAACTACAAAGGTAGACATGCCAAAACAAAACAACAAAATGAAGTTAGTGGACCTACATCAAAAATCTATGCTCAAAAAGGTACAGGCGGAGCTAGACACGCAAGCAGAAAAGCACCTATATTTGTTGGTGGTGGTATAGCACACGGTCCTAAAGGAGAGCTTGCTTATAAAAAAAGAAAATTAAATAAAAATGAAAAAAAACTTAGTGTTGCATCTTTAATAACTGAAAAAAATAAACATAAAAACTTATTAATATTGAATGATTTTGGATCAGAAATAAAAAAAACAAAAGAGATGAATGCAATTATTCAAAAATTAGAGATTACAAACTCATTAATAATTCTAGATAAAGCTTCTAAAGAAAAAATAGAAAAATCAGCTAGAAATATTCCAAATGTAAAGGTAACTGACGTTAATCATTTTAGCTCTTACGATATTATAAAATTTAAAAAAGTTGTGTTTACTGAAAGTTCAGTAAAAGAACTAGAAAAGAGATATTCTTAAAATGGACAAGATACATTTATATGACAAAATTGTTTCTCCGTTAGTTACAGAGAAATCAACTAATTTATCAGAACAAAACAAAGTTGTTTTTAAAGTTCCTGCAGGAGCAAACAAAATAAACTTAAAAAAGAATATTGAAAAAATTTTCAAAGTAAATGTGACTAAGATTAATATAGTTAACAAGCAAAATAGAATTAAAATTACTAGAGGCAAAAAAGTAAGAGTGTCTGGATTTAAAAAAGCAATAATAACACTTAAAAAAGGTCAAAGTATTGATCTGACAACAGGGATTTAATAAATGGCATTAAAAACATTTAAACCTTACACAAAGTCAACGAGAGGAACAATCCTAGTTGATAGAACCGGATTATGGAAAGGTAAGCCTTTCAAATCTTTAGTGTCTCCAAAAAATGCCATGAAAGGTAGAAACAATAATGGACATATAACATCTATAAATAGATCAGGTGGTCATAAAAAAATGTATAGACATGTAGATTTTTACCGAAAGAAATTTGATATGGAGGCTACTGTTGAAAGAATTGAGTATGATCCGAATAGATCTTGTTACATTATGTTAGTAAAATTTGAAGATGGTACTCATGCTTACTACTTAGCACCACAAAAAATCAAAGCTGGTGATAAAATCGAAAATGGTTCAAAAAAAGAAATTAAAGTAGGAAACTGCATGCCTCTTCAAGATATACCTGTTGGTATAAATATACATAATGTTGAAATACAACCGGGTGCAGGTGGTAAAATTGCTAGATCAGCAGGATCATCAGTTACTATTAGTGGATTAGATGGAAACTATAGTTTAATTAAACTTGCTTCAGGTGAAGTGAGAAAAATAGACTCAAGAGCATTAGCTACAATAGGAATATTAAGTAATCCAGATCAAAAAAATATTAAAATTGGTAAAGCAGGTAGATCGAGATGGCTTGGAAGAAAACCTCACACTAGAGGGGTTGTCAAAAATCCGGTCGATCACCCACATGGTGGAGGTGAAGGTAAATCTGCTGGTGGAAGACACCCAGTATCACCTACAGGTCAATCTGCAAAAGGATTAAAAACTAGAGATAACAAGAGAACAGACAAATATATTGTTAAGAGAAGAAATAAAAGGAAGGATACAAAGTAATGGCTAGATCAGTTTGGAAGGGACCTTTTGTTGAAGAAAGCTTAATGAAAAAAGTAGACAAATACAAAGATGATCCAAAAAAAATTCCTATAAAAACATGGTCAAGAAAATCAACTATAATACCAGATTTTGTTGGTGTTAGTTTTCAAATTTATAATGGGAAAAAATTTATTCCAATTACTATATCAGAAGATATGGTTGGTCATAAACTGGGTGAGTTTGCACCGACAAGAACTTTTTATGGTCATACTCCAGCAGATAAAAAAGCTAAACCCGCAACAGCGGCTAAAAAATAATTATGAATAAGACAAAGAAAAAAAATAGAAAAAAAGTTGATACAGTTAAATCTGTAAACAATAGTATTAGAACTAGTGTTAGAAAACTTAATCCTATTTTAAAAAGTATTGTTGGAAAAAAAGTAGATGTTGCTATGAGAGATTTACAATTTTCTGCAAAAAGAATTAGTAAAGACATAAGAAAAACAATTGGCTCTGCAGTAGCAAATGCTGAAAATAATTTTCAATACGATATTGATAATTTAATTGTTAAGGAAGCTTATTGTGGAAAAAAAATTGTAATGAAAAGATTTAGACCAAGAGCAAAAGGTAGAGCTGCCCCAATTTTAAAACCTTGGTCAACTGTAACTATAATTTTATCAGAAGTTAAACAAATGGAGAGTCATGGGACAAAAGGTTAATCCTGTAGGTTTTAGATTAGGTATCAACAGAGGTTGGGACTCTGTTTGGTATGCTAAAAAGAAAGATTTTGGAAATTATTTAATTGAAGACTTTAAAATCAGAAATTACATTAAAAAAAATGTAGTCAATTCTGGTGTTTCAAAAGTAATGATAGAGAGAACATCCAATAAATGTTATGTGACGATCTACACTTCAAGACCTGGTTTTGTAATTGGTAAAAAGGGAAGTGATATTGATAAAATAAAAAATAATTTGTCAAAATTCACAACTAATGAAGTTGCTTTAAACATCAAAGAAGTAAAAAAACCAGAAACAAACGCATATCTGGTAGCTGAAAATATTGCCCAACAACTTGTAAAAAGAATTTCTTATAGAAGAGCAATGAAAAGATCAATGCAATCATGCATAAGATTAGGTGCAAAAGGAATTAAAGTTTCTATCAGTGGAAGACTTGGTGGGAATGAAATAGCAAGAACTGAATGGTTAAGAGAAGGCAGTATTCCTTCACACACTTTAAGAGCTGACATAGATTATGCAGAAGCAGAAGCTTTAACAACATATGGAATTATTGGAATTAAAGTATGGATTTATAAAGGAGAAGTTTTTGCAAGAGAGTTTAGCCAAGAAACTAATAAAGTAACACCAAAAGAGGGTAAAGAATAATGCTTCAACCAGTTCGAACTAGATGGAGAAAAGCTCATAAAGGAAGAATACATGGTACTGCAACAAGAGCTAGCAGCATTAACTACGGTGCATTTGCTCTTAAAGCGTTACAACCAGAAAGAATTACTGGTAAGCAAATTGAAGCTGCTAGAGTGGCATTAACAAGACATATGAAAAGACAAGGAAGAGTATGGACTAGAGTATTTCCAAACATTCCCGTATCTAAAAAACCTATTGAAGTAAGAATGGGTAAAGGTAAAGGAAATCCTGAATTTTTTGCATGCAGAGTTAAACCAGGAAGAATTCTGTTTGAAGTCGATGGGGTTTCAGAACAAATAGCTAAAGAGGCTTTATATAAAGCATCAGCTAAATTACCGATAAAAACAAAAACTATTAAGAGGTTTGCTTAATATGAAAAAACAAGAAATTAAAAAATTATCTAAGGATGAAATGATCAAGAACATAGATAAACTAAAAAAAGATCTTTTTAATTTTAGATTTCAAAAGATGAATTCACAAGTGACAAACCCTGCTAAAATTGGAGAAACAAAAAAAACAATAGCAAGATTAAAAACTATATTAAAAGGGAAAATTAATGCCTAAAAAAATATTAACAGGAGTGGTCATAAGCGATAAGCCAAATAAAACTATTACTGTGATGGTTGAAAGAAAATATTCACATCCTGTGCTTAAAAAAGTTATTAAAGTCAGAAAAAACTATAATGCTCATGATGAAAATAACAAATTTAAAACAGGTGACAAAGTTTCAATTATTGAGAGTAAACCGTTTTCAAAAAATAAAAAATTCCAAGTAATGGAGAATGCAAAATAATGATTGGTGTACAAACAGAGCTACAGGTGGCAGATAATACGGGCGCTAAAAGAATAGAGTGTATCAAAGTACTTGGTGGGTCCAAAAGACGATATGCAAGTATTGGTGATACTATTGTAATCGCTGTTAAAGAGGCGATACCAAAAGGAAAAGTAAAAAAAGGTACTGTACATAAGGCAGTAGTAGTTAGAGTTAAAAAGGGAATTCATCGAAATGATGGATCAAAAGTCAAATTTGATAATAATGCTGCAGTTTTAGTTGATGACAAAGGTGAACCAGTGGGAACTAGAATTTTTGGTCCTGTAACTAGAGAGCTTAGAAGCAGAGGTCAGATGAAAATTATCTCACTAGCACCGGAGGTTTTATAAAATGATTAAAAAGGGTTTAAAGGTTAAAGTTTTAACGGGTAAAGATAAAAAAAAAGAGGGCGAAGTTATTGAAATTGATAGAGCTAATAATAGAGCAAAAGTTAAAGAGATTAATATGGTGAAAAAGCATGTGAAAACCACAAAAGAAAAAAAAGGTGGAATCGTTTCAAAAGAAAGCTTTATTCATTTATCAAATCTTAAGTTAATTGATGAAAAAGTTTCAAAAAAAGCAGAGGCTAAAAAATAATGACACCAAGATTAAAAGAAACTTACAGTAAAGAAATTCAACCAGCTTTAAAAGACAGTCTAGGTTTAAAAAATATTTTTATGGTACCTAGAATTGAAAAAATTGTTTTAAATATGGGACTTGGATTAGACGGTGCGGATGCCAAAATTTTAAAAACAGCAGAAGAAGATTTAGGCAAAATAACAGGTCAAAAGCCTGTGGTCACAAAATTTAAAAAATCGGTAGCAAATTTTAAAACAAGAAAAGGTTCAAATGCAGGTCTAAAAGTAACTTTAAGAAAAAATAAGATGTATGAATTTATTGATAGATTAGTGAACATCGCATTACCTAGAATTAAAGATTTTAGAGGTTTATCTGCTAAAGGTTTTGATAAATTTGGTAATTATACATTTGGTGTAAAAGAACATATTATTTTCCCAGAAGTAAGTTTTGATAGAGCAGATAAAGTACGTGGTCTTGATATTGTAGTCGTAATTAAAGCTTTAAATAAAGATCATGCATTTGCATTATTAGAAAAAATGAATTTTCCATTTATAAAAAAAGGAGACAATTAAACATGGCTAAAGTTAGTGCTGTAAATAAAAATGATAAGAGAATTAAACTATCTGATAAACTTTACAAAAAAAGACAAAGTTTAAAAAAAATTATAATGGATAAAAAATTACCATTAGAAGAAAGATTTAAAGCACAGCAAAAATTATCTCAGATGCCAAGAAATTCTGCAAAAACTAGAGTTATGAATAGATGTAAAATTACAGGAAGACCTCATGGGGTATATAGAAAATTAAAAATATCAAGAATAGCTTTAAGGGACTTAGGTTTAGCTGGATTAATTCCAGGAATGACTAAGTCAAGCTGGTAGAAAGGAATATTATGAGTTTAAGTGATCCAATTGGAGATATGATAGCAAGAGTAAAAAATGCTCAAGCAAGAAATCATAAAAAAGTAGCATTACCATCTTCAAACTTTAAAACTAAAATTGCTGATATCCTTAAGAATGAAGGATTTATAAAAGATTTTAAAATCGACTCTGAAGATAAGAAACCAACATTATCCTTAGAACTTAAATATCACTCAGGAAATCCTGTCATAAGCGCATTTGAGCGTGTATCAAAACCTGGCAGAAGAATTTTTTCCAGTGCAGAAAGCTTACCAAAAGTAAACAATGGTTTAGGTATTGCAATTGTCTCAACACCAAAAGGTGTAATGACAGATATTGATGCTAGAAAACAACGTGTTGGTGGTGAAATAATTTGTAAGGTATTTTAATGTCTAAAATTGGTAAAATAAGTATCTCTATCCCTGAAAAAGTAAAAGTTGTTTTGGCTGGTAACATATTAAATATTGAAGGCCCATTAGGGAAAAAATCTGTTGATATTGATTTGGATATGTTCAACCTAGATATTAAAGAAGGCAAAGAAATATCTATCAAACCGAAAAAAATAGATCAAAATTCTAAGAGACTTTGGGGCATGAATAGAAGTTTAATTAATAATGCAGTAATCGGTTCGAGTACTGGTTATGAAAAAACATTAGAGTTAGTTGGAGTTGGTTACAGAGCTGCCTTAAAAGGAAAACAATTAAACCTTCAGCTAGGGTATAGTCATGACATCAATTATGATATTCCTGATGGAATTAAAATTGAAGTAGAAAAACAAACAACTTTAAAAATTTCAGGATCAGATAAACAACAAGTTGGATCCGTTGCTTCAAAAATTAAAACATATAGAAAGATAGAACCTTACAAAGGCAAAGGAATTCGTGAAAAAGGACAATATGTTCTTAAAAAAGAAGGAAAGAAAAAATAATGAAACTAAATACAAGCATTAGAAAAAGATTTAGAGTTAGCAACAAGGTAAAAAAAGTTGCACCTAAAGATAGATTCAGATTATGTATTTCTAGATCATCAAAAAATATTTCTGCACAAATAATTGATGATATAAACAAAGTTACATTATTATCTGCTTCATCCATCGAAAAGGATATCAAGTCAGGAGATAAAGTTAACAAAACTGAGTTATCTAAAATAGTAGCAACAAAACTAGCAAAAAAAGCCCAAGAAAAAAAAATTACAAAAATTTACTTTGATAGAGGTATTTATAGATATCATGGCAGAGTTAAAGTATTTGCAGAAACCTTACGAGAAAATGGAATGGAATTTTAATTATGGAAAACTTTAAAGATAAAAAAGCTGATGATATTTTAGAAAAATTAGTTCATATAAACCGTATTACAAAAGTAGTTAAAGGTGGACGAAGATTTGGTTTTTCTGCATTAGTAGTTGTAGGAAATCAAGCAGGTAAAATTGGAATTGCTCATGCAAAAGCTAAACAAGTACCTGATGCAATCAAAAAAGCTAACGAAGTAGCTAGAAGAAAATTAATACATATACCTTTAAGAGAAGGAAGAACTATTCACCATGACGTAAAAGCAAAAGATGGATCAGGTAGAATTGTATTAAGAGCTGCATCTAAAGGAACTGGTATTATTGCGGGTGGACCAGTTAGAGCTGTATGTGAAGTATTAGGTGTTAAGGATATTGTGGCAAAATCAATGGGAACATCGAATGCTCATAATGTTATTAGGGCGACCATGAAAGCGTTATTAAAACAAAATTCACCAAAACAAATTTCAGCAATTAGAAATAAAAAGATTTCTGAAATAGTTGAGAAAAGAGGATAATGATAACTTTAAACACTAAAGATAAAATTAATAAATCAAAAATTCGTGTTGGTAGAGGTATTGGTTCTGGTAAAGGTAAAACTTCTGGTAGAGGTGTAAAGGGTCAAAAATCAAGATCTGGTGTTGCAATCAAATCTTTTGAAGGTGGACAAATGCCATTGTATAGAAGACTGCCAAAAAGAGGTTTTAATCCTATCTCTAGAGCAAACATAGCAATAATGAATCTTGAAAAAATCCAGTCATTCATAAATGAAAAAACTATCAATCCAAGTGACACAATAAACATGGAATTGCTAAAAAAACTTAAATTGATTAATAAAAATTCTCAAAAATTAAAGATACTTGGAACTGGGGAGATTAAAGATAAAGTTAATATAGAGGCAGATTTAGCATCTAAATCAGCAATAGAGAAACTAGAAAAAATTAGTGGATCTATTCAATTGAAAAAATAATTATTTCAATGAGTGCGTCGTCATCATCAAACGATTTAAGAAATAGAATATTATTTACAATTTTCATTCTAGCAGTTTATAGATTTGGTACTTTTGTACCATTACCAGGTATAGACCCTGAGCAACTTAAAGTAATGATGGATGGTAACCAAAAAGGTTTACTAGGAATGTTTAATGTTTTTGCTGGCGGGGCAGTGAGTAGAATGGCAATTTTTGCCTTAGGTATAATGCCCTACATTTCATCTGCTATTATAGTTCAGCTTTTAACAGGTGTGTCTGAGTATTTTAAAAATTTAAAAGCCCAAGGTGAGACTGGAAGAGCTAAAATTACTCAAATTACCAGATATGGAACCGTATTATTAGCCACTTTACAAGGTTATGGTTTATCTATTGGACTAGAGTCATCTGCAGACCTTGTGATAAATCCTGGGGCTTTTTTCAAAATTACGACTGTTACAACTATAGTAGCTGGAACAATGTTTTTGATGTGGTTAGGTGAACAAATCACTCAAAGAGGAATAGGTAATGGTATATCTCTTATTATATTTGCAGGTATAGTTGCAGAAATTCCAAGAGCCTTAGTTACAACTTTTGAATTAGGTAGAACTGGTGCTGTATCTACTTTTATGATATTAGCCATCTTTGTTCTATTAGTTGCCACAATATTATTTGTAGTTTTCATGGAAAGAGCTTTAAGAAAAATTTTAATTAATTATCCAAAAAGACAAATGGGTAATAAAATGTATGGTGGTGAGTCATCTCATTTACCGCTTAAAATTAATCAAGCTGGTGTAATTCCAGCAATTTTTGCCTCTGCTTTACTTTTATTGCCAGTTACTTTCTCTAACTATTCTTTTTCAGACAATGATACTTTTTTAAATTTAAGTTCTTATTTTACTCAAGGACAGCCTCTTTATATGTTATTATATGCATCAGGAATCATATTTTTTACTTTTTTCTACACTTCAATAACCTTTAATCCTACTGAGACTGCAGATAACTTAAGAAAATATGGTGGTTTCGTTCCTGGAATTAGACCGGGTGAAAGTACAGCTTTGTATATTCAGAATATATCAACTAAACTAACAACTATTGGTGCATTATATTTAACGTTAGTTTGTTTAATGCCTGAATTTTTAATTGCAAATTATCCAATACCTTTTTACTTAGGTGGTGCTTCAATTTTAATTGTAGTAGTTGTTGCTATTGATACAGTAACACAAATTCAAACAAGATTAATGAGTTCTCAGTATGAGCAATTAATCAAAAAAACTAAATTTGGTAAGTAAGTGAATATTATTTTATTTGGGCCCCCAGGCGCAGGTAAAGGTACGCAATCAAAATATTTAGTTAACAAACTAAATAACTTTCAAGTTTCAACTGGTGATATTTTAAGAGAAGAGATAAAGAAAAACTCAATTATTGGCCAACAAATTAAAAAAAATATGAATGAAGGTAAATTTGTTAGTGATGAAATCGTTAATGAATTAATAGAAAAAATAATTAACGATACTCAAAAAAAAGACAAACTAATATTTGACGGATATCCTAGATCTTTAAGTCAGGCAAAATATTTAGATTTATTATTAGATAAATCAGGTCAAAAAATTGACCATATTTTTTTTCTCAATGTAAATAAGGATATTATCATTGAAAGAATTGAAAAAAGGAAAATATTAGAAAATAGGGCGGATGATAATACTGAAACTATCCTTAAGAGATATGACACTTATATGGAAACTACGAGACCAGTGCTAGAATTTTACTCTCAAAATCCAAATTTTCATGAGATAAATGGAACACAAGAAATTGACCAAATAACAAAGGAAATTGAAGCTTTTATCAATGTTTAAGACGTTGACTTTAGGTAATCTTATTATATAAAAGGCTCAAATTTATCACAAAATTATGGCTCGTATCGCAGGTATCAATATTCCACAAAACAAACTTGTTCATATAGGTTTAACTTATATCTATGGAATTGGTGATAAATTTTCCAATCAAATTTGTACATCGCTTGAAATTCCAAGAGCAAAAAGAATAAACGAATTAACTGATGATGAAATTTTAAAGATCAGAGAGTACATCGATGCTAACTTTAAAGTAGAGGGAGATCTGAGAAGAGATTACTCTCTTACAATTAAAAGATTAATTGATTTAGCTTGCTACAGGGGAACAAGACATAGAAAAAAATTACCTGTGAGAGGCCAAAGAACTAGATGTAATGCTAGAACAAGAAAAGGTAAAGCAATCGCTATCGCAGGAAAAAAATTAACTCCAACTAAAAAATAATTATGGCTAAAGCTGATAAAGTTGAAAATAAAGATCAGAAGGTTGAGAAATCTTCAAAGAAAAGTAATAAAAGTTCTTATTCAAAAAAGAAAAAAATTAAAAAGAATATTTTAAATGGTATTGCATATGTTCAATCTACTTTTAACAATACTATAATTTCAATTGCGGATACTAATGGAAATGTAATCTCTTGGGCATCTGCTGGGCAAAAAGGTTTTAAAGGATCAAGAAAATCAACTCCTTATGCTGCACAGATAGCTGCTGATGCTGCCGCTTCAAAAGCATTAGAATATGGTATGAAAACTTTGTCTGTTGAAGTTAAGGGCCCTGGCTCTGGTCGTGAAACAGCTTTAAGAGCATTACAGGCTAGAGGTTTTAAAATTTTATCAATTAAAGATACAACACCCATGCCTCATAATGGAACTAGACCACCAAAAAAAAGGAGAGTTTAATGGAAGTCGAAAATGTAAACGTTAAAAATTGGAAGTCATTAATTAAACCATCTAAATTAGACGTTCAAATTAGTGATGATTTAACTCATGCTAAAATTATAGCAGAGCCTCTAGAAAAAGGTTATGGATTAACATTAGGTAATTCTCTAAGAAGAATTTTACTTTCTTCTATTAGGGGTGCAGCTGTTACTTCGATACAAATCGATGGAGTATTACATGAATTTACATCAATTAAAGGTGTAAGAGAGGATGTTACTGACATAGTTTTAAATGTTAAATCTCTAGCACTTAAATGTAATTCAGAAGGTACAAAAAAACTTATATTAGATGCAAAAGGTCCTGGTGAAATTAAAGCTTCTGATATTACACAAGTTGCTGATGTAGAAATATTAAATCCTGAACTTGTTATATGTAATCTTGATGAAAACACAAATTTTCATATGGAGATGAATGTAAATACTGGAAAAGGATATGTTCCAGCTGATTTAAACAAACCAGAAGAGCCACCATTGGGTTTAATTGCTATAGACTCATTATATAGTCCAGTTAAAAAAGTTTCTTACTCAATAAGTACTGCTAGAGAAGGTAAGGCGCTTGATTATGATAAACTTACTATGGAAGTTGAAACAAATGGATCTATTTCAGCAGAAGATGCCGTAGCTTATTCAGCAAGAATTTTCCAAGATCAGTTAAAAATGTTTGTTAATTTTGATGAGCCAGTTGAAGCTCCTGTAAAAGAGGTTTCAACAGAACCAGAATTTAATAAAAACTTATTAAGAAAAGTTGACGAACTTGAGTTATCAGTTAGATCTATGAATTGTCTAAAAAATGATAATATAATTTACATTGGAGATCTCGTTCAAAAATCTGAAGGTGAAATGCTAAGAACACCTAATTTTGGTAGAAAATCTTTAAATGAAATAAAAGAGGTTTTAACTGGTATGTCTCTTTACCTAGGGATGGAGATACCAAACTGGCCACCAGATAATATTGCTGAAATGTCTAAAAAACTAGAGGAAGCTATCTAATGAGACACGGAATGGCAAATAAGAAGTTAAACAGGACTTCTGAACATAGAAAGGCGCTCTTAAAGAATATGTTAAATTCTTTAATCAAATATGAACAAATCAAAACTACTTTGCCAAAAGCCAAATTTTTGAAACCACAAGCTGATAAAATTATTACACTAGGCAAAAAAGAAACTTTACAGACAACGAAAATGCTAGTTTCTCAACTCCAGGATATTAAATCAGCTAACAAAGTTAAAAAAACACTTTCAAAAAGATATGAAAAAAGAAATGGTGGATACACTAGAATTATAAAGGCTGGATTCAGATATGGTGATAATGCACCTATGGCTATAATCGAATTTGTGGATAGAGATGTTGAGGCTAAAAGAGTTGATAAGCCAAAAAAAGAGACTAATAAAGAAACACCAAAAGCTGAAGAAAAGAAACAAGCAACAGCATAAATCTTAAATCATGAAAAAGTCATACACCGTTGATTCAACGTGTAATGATATGCGTATAGATCGTTGGACAAGACTTAAAATTGGTAAAATTCCTCAAGGACTAATCGAAAAATATTTGAGGTCTGGTAAAATCAAAATTAATAAAAAAAAAATTAAAAGTTCAACTAAAGTTAAAACAAATGATATTGTAAGTTTTTTTAACTTAGATTTTAAAGAAACTATTGTACAAAAAAAAATAAAATTTGAGCCATCAAAAGAAATTATAAGATCTAATGAAGATCAAATTATTGATAATAATGAAAATTTTGTCGTATTAAATAAAAGTTCAGGTATATCCGTACAGGGTGGAACTAAATCCAAAAAAAATTTAGTTGATATTTTTGCTAAAAGCGAAATCTTCCAGGGCACAAAACCCTACTCAGTACATAGATTGGACAAAGATACTTCAGGTGTTTTTATAATGGCTAAAACAAGAGAGTCAGCCCAACTATTAACTTCTTTATTTAGATTACGAAAAGTTCACAAAACATATTTAGCTATCTGTCATGGTGAATTAAATAAAGACTCAGGTGAGTGGAATGATGATCTTATTCGATATGATGGAGATAAAAAGATCATAGAAAAAGCAAAAACGATTTATAAAGTTTTAGATAAGAATTCTGAAGCAAGTTTAGTTGAATTAAAACCTATTACTGGTCGAAAACATCAACTTAGAAAACAATTATATGCTTTAGGACAACCAATTTTTGGTGATATTAAGTATAAAATTTCTAACTCTTCTAGAGGATTAAATAAGAATTTAATGCTTCATTCATATCAGATTAAATTCATAATTGATGATATAAAACACACATATACCGCTTTATTACCCGATTACTTTAGAAAATTATTAAAAACAAAAAGACTTAGATTTTCAGGTTTGAAATAAATTTTTCTATTAATAAGCTATCTAAGTTTGAGTAATCTTTATCAATTATACTAATTAAATTAGTCACCCCTTTATCTTTGATGCCACAGGGTATAATTTTTTTATATTGATCAATATTATTATTTATATTTATTGCAAATCCATGATAGGCAATCCATTTTTTGACTCTTACTCCAATTGCCGCAACTTTATTTACTGAATTCTTTTTTTTATGCCAAATCCCAATATTATCTTTGTCTGAAAATGTTTCAATTTGATAATGTTTAAGAGTTTCAATAATTGTTTTTTCTATACAAGAAATAAATTTTCTAATATCTTTTTTTTTTCTTAAATCTATCACAAAATAACAAATCAATTGACCTGGTGCATGACATGTTATTTTACCACCACGGTTAGTTTTTATTAGATTAATAGAGGTATCCAAAATCTCATTTTCTTTATAGCTTGTACCTGCTGTAAATATTTCATCATGTTCTAATGTCCAAATTAGCTCTTTGTTAATATTAGCATGTAAATCTTCTAATCTTTTCTCCAATATGTTTATTGCATCAAAATAATTTATTGGTTTTATTGACTTTTTGATCTCTATATTCATTTATAAATTGTATTATCTTAATTATCAATTAATAGTCCAATCTAAATTATAGGTAGATTTATGTCTTTAGTTAAAAAAATAAAAGATAAAAAAGTAAATTTTGAATTCAATAAAGAGTATATAAAAGTAGTTACGTCTAAAATTGCTAACAATGATGCTCTTTTTATTACTAATTCTTTTAAAGAGATGCACCCAGCGGATGCTGCAGACATTATTGAACATTTAAATCAATCAGACAGAGAAAGTCTAATAAAATTAAATAATTTTAAAATTGATCCTGAAGTTTTTGTTGAACTTAATGAGTCTATCCAAACAGAAATTATCACTTATCTTTCGTCAGACTCGATTGTATCTATATTAACTAATCTTGAGTCAGATGATGCAATTTCAATACTAGAAAATGTGCCTGAGGAAGATAAAAACAATATTCTAAGTTCTTTACCTCCTAAGGATCGTTTCGCTTTACTAGAAAGTTTAAGCTATCCTGAAGATACTGCTGCTAGAATAATGCAACGTGAATTTACAGCAATTCCTAGTAATTGGTCTGTAGGCCAAACAATAGATTATTTGAGAGAAAACAAAGATCTTCCGGAGGAATTTTTAGAAATATTTATTATAAATGAAGAGTTTAAACCAATTGGTACTGTACCATCATCTCGTGTTTTAACAACTTCAAGAGATACAAAAATGCTCTCTATCATGTCAGAGTCTCAATTATTAATACCCGTAGATATGGATAAAGAGGAGGTAGCTAATTTATTTGAAAACTATAATTTAAATTCAGCTGCCGTAGTTGATAAAAATAATAAGTTAGTCGGAATGATTATGAGTGATGACGTTTTAACTGTATTGCAAGAAGAAGCTGAAGAAGACGCATTGAGATTAGCTGGGGTAGGTGATGAAGAAATAACAGATGGTGTAATTACTAAAACTAAAAGAAGATTTAATTGGCTTCTGTTAAATTTATTCACTGCATTTTTAGCTACATGGTGTATTAGTTTATTTGGTGCAACGATAGAACAAATGGTGGTGTTAGCATTTTTAATGCCCATAGTTGCATCAATGGGTGGAAATGCTGGAATGCAAACTTTAGCTGTTACAGTTCGAACGATCGCAACTAACGATTTAACAGAAAATAACTTTACTACTAACGTTATTAAAGAATTTTCTATAGGAATTTTAAATGGAATTATTTTTGCTGTTATAAGTGCTTTTATTGTTCAAATTTGGTTCCAAGATAATACTCTTTCAATAATAATTTCAATCTCAATGGTTTTAACCATGATCATTGCTGGTCTCTTTGGAATTTTAGTTCCTGTTACATTAAAAAAAATGAATATTGATCCAGCAATCGCATCTAGTGTTTTTGTAACAACAATCACAGATGTAATAGGTTTTGTTTCATTTCTAGGTGTTGGAGCTTATTTTTTATAGGTTTAAAAATTATCAATTAATCTGATATTTTTATAATAATAACTAAAAAATAATTTTGATCCTTGATGTTTATTTGAA
>CACJRE010000006.1 GCA_902595745.1 uncultured Pelagibacteraceae bacterium | reverse complement strand
CAAGAATTTACGCTCCAACTGATGGAATTATTAATGTCGACAATCAAGATATATCAAAATTTAGTTTAGCATCTCTAAGAAGCCAAATATCAATAGTTGATCAAAACACTACATTATTTGATGATACAGTTTTAAATAACATTAAATACGCTAGACCAGAGGCAACCAATGAAGAAATTTATCAAGCAGCGGAACAATCAATGTGTACTGAATTCATTAACAATTTAGAGAGTGGGTATGAAACTATGATTGGTGAGAATGGGGTAAAATTATCTGGTGGAGAAAAACAAAGACTTTCAATCGCAAGAGCTTTTCTAAAAAAAAGTAAAATAATATTACTGGATGAAGCCACATCATCTTTAGATTCTGAAACTGAAGACAAGATTCAAAAAGCGCTAAGTCAATTAACTTTAAACAAAACTACAATTGTAATTGCTCACAGACTATCAACAATTCTTAACTCCGATAGAATATATGTCGTTGATAATGGTAAAATCATTGACTCAGGTAATCATGATAAACTTTTAATAAACTCTAAAGTTTACAAAAATTTTTATGAACGACAAATTAAAGAAAGTTAATGTATTTTTTTTACAACATACTTACAAATCTTGCCATCATCATATCACCTATAATCATTATTTACCGAATAGCAAAAGGTAAAGAAGATGTAAAAAGAGTTGGAGAAAAATTTTGTATTTATTCTAAAAAAAAAAGTAATAAAAAAGTTTGGATACATGCGGCAAGTGTTGGTGAGCTAATGAGTATTGTTCCAGTTATAAGAAAATTAGAAAAAAATAAAAAAATAAAGAATATTTTATTATCAACATCAACTACTAGTTCAGCAAAAATTTTTAACAAACTAAAATTAAAAAAAACATCACACATATATTTTCCATTAGATAATAATTTCATAGTAAAAAGATTTATTAATTATTGGCAACCTGAGCTCGCAATTTTCATAGACTCGGAAATATGGCCAAATATGTTTAGAAATTTACATATCAAAGATATTCCAATCATAATTATGAATGCCAGAATTACAAAACGTAGTTTTAATAAATGGCAAATCTTTCCAAACTTTGCCAAACAAGTATTTGGTAAAATTACTTTAGCATTACCCCAAAACTTAGAAACTTTAAAATATCTAAAATTATTAAAAGTTAGAGATATTAAGACTGCTGGCAATTTGAAATATTACGGTCAAAAAAATAATCATGATTATTCAAAAAAGCTACTAAAGAATAAATTCAAAGACTTTAAAGTTTGGTGTGCAGCTAGTACTCATTTCAATGAAGAAATATTAATTGGAAACTTACATAAGAAACTTAAAAAGAAACAAAGAAAATTAATAACAATAATTATTCCAAGACATGTTAGTAGAACTAATGAAATTAAAGAGACTTTGAATAAAATTGAACTAAATTGCATCTTACATTCTTCAAGTGAAAAAATTAAAAAAAATACTGATATTTATTTAGTAGATAGTTATGGTGAGACCTCTAAGTTTTATAATTTAACAAATATATCTTTTGTAGGTGGATCAATAATTAAACATGGAGGTCAAAATCCTCTTGAGCCTGCAAGATTAGGGAATTACATAATTAGTGGGCCTAATGTTAAAAACTTCAAGGAAATATATACTTTTTTAAACAAGCTTAAGATGTCATCAATTACTTCTGATATTTTAAAAATGGAAAATTTAATACTAAAAAGATTAAATAATAAAACTCCGAATAAAAATATTAAAAGAATTATTAAAATAGGAAAAGATGTTCTTGAAAAAAATTTATTTTATATAAATAAATATTTAATATGAAATTAATAAAGCCTAAATTTTGGAAAACAAAAAATTTTATTTCATTAATACTTTATCCTTTATCAGCTGTCACATTTTTAATTAATTCTATAAAAAAATTTTCTATAAAAAAAACCTTTGAAATTAAAACAATATGTATTGGCAATATATTTATTGGTGGAACAGGAAAAACACCTTTGGCAATTGAAATAAATGAATTGTTAAAAAATAAATTTAGAACAGTATTTATAAAAAAAAATTATAAAAATCAGATAGATGAAATTAATTTATTAAATAATAAAGGTAAAATTATATCATCGAGTAATAGAGAAGATGCACTTTTAGCAGCTTCAAAAAAAAAATATCAAGTAGCAATTTTGGATGATGGCTTACAGCAAAAAAACATAAATTATAATTTAAGAATTGCATGTTTTAATTCAGAATATGGGCTTGGAAATGAATTTACACTTCCAGCGGGACCCTTGAGAGAAAATTTAAGTGTAATAAAAAATTATGACTTAATCTTTTTAAATGGAGAAAAAAACAATAAAAAAATTTTGTCTAAATTCAAATCTATTAATAAAGATTTAAAAATCTTTGAGGGAAAATATAAACCATTAAATTTAAATAAGTTTAATTTAAAAAAAAAATATTTAATGTTTTGTGGGATCGGTAATCCAGATGAGTTTGAACAAACTTTAATTAAATATAAATTTAATATTAGTAAAAAAATAATTTTTCCTGACCACCATAAATTTTCAAATATTGATCTTAAAAAATTAAATTATAACGCCAGTAGAGATAATTTAACGTTAATAACGACAGAAAAAGATTTTTTTCGGTTAAATAAAGCTCAAAGAAAAAATATTAAATTTTTGAAAATTAAGCTAGAAATCAAAAATAGAGAAAAATTAAAAAAAATTCTAATATCAAAATTATGAAAAAAATAGCTTATTTCTTAGAGTTCATTTTGATCAAAATTCTATTCTTTTTTTTTCAACTAATTGGATATCAACTTTCATCTAATTTGGGATTTTTTATTGGAAGATTTATAGGCCCGATATTTAGATCAAAGAAAATAATTATTCAAAATTTAAAAAAAGCAAATATTAAACACTCTGAAAGTCCATCGTTAATTGCCTCTAATGTGTTAGGTAATTATGGAAGGATTTTTGCTGAATACGTTTATTTAAAAAAATTTAGAAATAACGAACTAAAAAAATATATATCGATAGATGGTTTGGAACATTTAGATAATCTTAAAAAAAATAATAAAAGAGCAGTTTTTATTTCAGGTCATTTTAATAATTTTGAACTCATGGCTATGGAAATAGAAAAAGCAGGAATTGACCTTGCTGCTATTTATAGACCTTTAAATAATGTTTTTTTGAATAAAACGATGGAACAAATCAGAAAAGAATATATCTGTAAAAATCAAATTAAAAAAGGTCGAGCAGGTAGCCGTGAAATAATTAAAAAATTAATTGAAGGAAAATCAATAGCTTTGATGATAGATCAAAGAGTAAGAGAGGGTGAAAAAGTCAAATTTTTTAATAATTTGGCAACAACTACAACAATCCCTGCTCAACTAGTAAAAAAATATAATTGTGAATTGATACCTATCTACATTGAGAGAAAAAAATCAAATTACTTTAAAATTTATATCTCAAAACCAATCAAAGTAGGTAAAACAAAATCGATCCAACAAATTACTGAGTTTCTAAATAAAGTACTCGAAAAGATGATTTTAAAAAATGTTGATCAATGGATTTGGACACATGATCGATGGAAAAGTTAATTATCTTTATTTTCTCTTTCAATAGAGGACTCTACATAAGAAAAATAAGCCTCTTGCTTATCAACATTCCAATAATTCAAATTTTCCAAAGGTATTATTTTTTTTGAGATAGCACAGATCACATGGTCGCCCTCCTCAATAATTTGAAAATTATTAGGCATATATTTTAATTTAGCTAATTTATTTTTCATTTATAAGATATATAAATATTAATATGAGAATTGCAATTATAGGTAGCGGTGGTAGAGAACACGCAATAGCTACTACGATATCTAAATCATCACTTATAAAGGAAATTTTTTGTATTCCAGGGAACGCTGGAACCTCAAAGATTGCAACTAACGTTGAGATGGATATTAATCAGTTTGATGAATTGCATAAATATATTAAAGACAAATTTATAGATTTAGTTGTTGTGGGTCCTGAACAACCTTTGGTGAATGGAATTGTAGACTATCTAGAACAGTTTAACATTAAAGTATTTGGACCTAACAAAATTGCTTCACAACTTGAGGGTTCTAAAATTTTTACTAAAAAACTTTGTCAAAAATACAACATACCTACTGCAAACTTTGGTATTTTTGAAAATAAAATTGATGCTAAAAAATTTTTAGAAAATGCAAAATATCCAAATGTAATTAAAGCAGACAACCTAGCTGCAGGCAAAGGGGTTTATATATGTAATAATAAACAAGAAAGTTTCATGGCAGTTGAAGAGATATTTGATGGAAAATTTGGAGAAGCTAAAAATGTACTTATTGAAGAATTTCTTGAAGGTGAAGAGATGAGCTATTTTATAATTAGTGATGGAACTACTGTTAAAAGCTTTGAAACCGCACAAGATCATAAAAGAGTTCTTGAAGGAGATAGTGGTAAAAATACTGGAGGAATGGGAGCATACTCACCTTCTCGACTAATAAGTAATGATTTAGAAAATAAAATTTTAGACAAAATTATTAAACCTACACTTAAAGGGCTCTCTGACCTTGGGACTGAATATAAAGGATTTTTATATGCTGGTTTGATGATTGTTGAAAATGAACCCTATTTGATCGAGTACAATGTTCGAATGGGTGATCCTGAATGTCAAACTATTCTTCCAAAACTCAAAACTGACTTAGCAGAAATAATTGACTCTTGTTGCAATAAAAAACTTGCGGATATTAATATTGAGTGGACTAATAAAAAGAGTTTATGTGTTGTTTTGTGTTCAAAAGGATACCCAGACACTTATCAAAAAAATGTCTTAATAAAAAATCTTGAAAATTTAAGTCTAAATGAAGATAATTTTATATTTCATGCTGGCACAAAAAATGAAAATGATAAATTTTTTGCTACTGGTGGAAGAGTATTAAACTTTATTTCACTTTCTGATGATTTTTTAAAAGCAAGAAATGAAGTACATCAATGTATAGAAAAATTAGATTGGAATGGTGGTTTTTATAGAAGAGATATTGGTTATAAAGTTATAAATTAATGAGAGTCATTGGGGGCAGATTTAAAGGAAAAAAATTACTTGAACCTAAAGATAAAGAAACCAGACCATTAAAAGATCTCACTAAAGAGTCGATATTCAACATAATTAATCATTCAAAAAAGTTTTCAATAGATATAAAAAAAGCAAATGTGCTAGATCTATTTTCTGGAGTAGGCTCTTTTGGTATTGAGTGTCTTTCTCATGGCGCTAGTTATGTGACATTTGTAGAAAAATATGAGGGTGTTTTGCCTATTTTAAAAAAAAATCTAAATAATTTAAAATCAGAAATCAATTATGAAGTTGTTGAGTCAGATATTCTAAATAACTTTGAATTTAAAAGTTTAAAATTGGGATATGATATAGTTTTTTTAGATCCACCTTACAAAGAAAAGGCTTTAGAAAATGTTCTTAATAAAATAATTGAAAATCGAATACTTAAAGAAAGTGGTATAATTATTATTCACAGACATAAAAAAGAAATTGATGAATTTCCAAAAAATTTTCAATTAATTGATGAAAAAAAATATGGAATTTCCAAAATTATATTTGGATCTTATTCTTAGACTAAAATTTTCTTAGTTTCTTTTTTAATAAGTTCAACAGCTGGTTGATCAAATGGATTAATTTTAAGAGCTAAGCCAATTAATATTGTTTCAAGAATAAAAAAACAAAAAAGTTCACCAAGTGT
This sequence comes from uncultured Pelagibacteraceae bacterium, assembly GCA_902595745.1. Lineage (GTDB taxonomy): Bacteria > Pseudomonadota > Alphaproteobacteria > Pelagibacterales > Pelagibacteraceae > Pelagibacter. The sequence continues at coordinate 37,372 of CACJRE010000006.1, read as the reverse complement.
TTTTTCATCTCTTTTTTTTATTTCAAAACTTCTAAAAGGAATATTTTTTTTCTTAAAAACTACTTCTGTAGCTTTTTTTTGAGCAAACATAATTTGGTTTATATCCTTGTTCTTCAGAAACTTTTGCTCTGGTAAAACTAAATCATTATTTATTTTAGAGGTGTTGTTTTCGTGTGAATAAAAAAATGTAAAAAAATTATTTTTAAAACCATCAAGATATAATTGCATTACACTATGATTATCTTTTGGCATAATAGATATAATAGGAAGTAAACCTTTTTTTTCTTTTCCAAGACTCTCGGCTACTAATTGCTGATACCAATTAAATAAATTTGTTGATTGTTCATCATAATTTATAACAATTGAATTAAATTTTTTTGTTTTCAAAAAATGAATTGTAGACTCTACATTCGAAACTAATGATTTCATAAAAAATTTATTATTTACTAAATTATTTAATTGTCTGAATTTTTTATAATTTAATCCCATTAATTCTGCAGGTAACATCCCTACCTCTGATAGAACAGAATATCTTCCGCCTATATAATTATTATGATCAACCACTTCAGCTTTTAATTTTTGTGCGAGTAAACTTAAATAACTCTTTTTTTTTTCTGTTATAAATAAATTTCTATCTTTTTTTTTAATTAAAATATTTGCGTTTACAATTGTTTCAGTTGTATTTCCTGACTTTGAAATAATTAAATTATTAAGGTTTTTTTTTGTTTGTTTATTTTTTGAGGTATTCAAATTATCTACAAATATAAATTTTTTTTTAATTTTTTTTTTTAAAAAATCATAAATTGCTTGAGCTCCAAGAGTAGATCCTCCCATCCCAATAATTCGATAATCTAGTTTTTTATTAAAATGTTTTGTATTTTTTTTATCAAAACTATCTTTGTAAGATTTTGAAAGTGAGCTGATTACTTGAGTTTTTTCATTTAAAATTAAATTTAAGTTTTTTTTTACAATCAATTTTTTTTTATGAATTAAAAAGTTTTTAAAACTTATATTTTGAGTAAGCATTATTTGTTTTTGATTTTTTCAAGTATTGACTGTTCAAAATTTTTATCTGACTCAACTGTTTCTAATTTTTCATTATCGTCTTTTTCACCAATTAATGCCTCTATACTATTAATTTGACTCTCTTTATCGACTTTTTCATTCGAAGGAACTGGTAATTCCTCAAAGCTTGGTGGCATAGACAGAGGAGATTTTTTTTCAATTAAAAATTCTTCAGATGTGTTTTTGTTCTGAGGATCAAATGCTTTTTGAACTGAGCTGCAATTTGATAGTAAAATCATACTTAAAATGATTAAAAGTAAAAGATTAATTTTTTTTATCATTATTTTTTCTCATTTTTATTATCAGCTAGCTCAATAACAATCATGCTAATTACGCCTAGTGTAATAAATATATCTGATACGTTAAAAATAAACCAATGAAAATTTCCAACATGAAAATCTATAAAATCTGGTACAGCTTTAGAAAAAATTCTGTCATGTAAATTACCTAGTGCTCCTCCAACAATCATTAGTAACGAATACCTTTTAAAGCCCTGACTTTTTAATGACATTGCAACCAATATGACAATTATTATGGCAATAATTAAACTTAAAATATTATATAGGTGAGATTTATCAAAAGAGAATAAACCAAACGCAATCCCTTTATTCCAAATCAATATAATATTTAAATATGCAGAACTAAAAATATCTGATCCAAGACTATTTTTATCAAGGTGAATGACCAATATTTTTGTTAATCTATCTAAAAAATAAATTAAAGCTACCAATAAAAAACCAACATAAAAATTCTTGTTTAAAAAATTTAATATCATTCAGAGTTTTTTGGGCAGTTTTTTCTTGAACACGCATCTTTAGTAATTTTCCAACATACTTGGCATTTTGAGCCCTCTGCCTTAGTAGTTTGAACTTTTGTTTCAGTATTTTCAAAATAAGAAACCTCAGCGCTTGAAGTAATGCACAGTTCAGAAAAATCTACGTCTTTTGAAATATCATTAAGTTTTTTATCTAGATCAATTTTTAAACTAGCCTCCAAACTTGATCCAATTTCTTTACTCGCTCTTTTTTCTTCGATGCTAATATTGCAGATATTCCTAATTTTAATAAGCTCTAACCATTTTTGATTTAAATTTTCATTTTTAAAATTGTTGGGAAACTCTAAAAACTTAGTTAAATGAATGCTTTTATTGTCATTCATTATCAGCCTATATATCTCCTCTGTAGTAAAAGACAGAATTGGAGCAAACCATCTTAAAAGTGAACTGAGAATAATATTAAGTAAAATTATTGTAGACTGTCTTTTTTTAGATTCTTTAGAATCACAATATAAACTGTCTTTTCGTATATCAAAATAAAATGCTGATAAATCTACAGTGCAAAAATTTAATAACTCTTTGTATAGATTGTGAAAATCATAATTATTAAAATAATTTTTAAAATTTTCGTTCAATGAATAAATTTTATGAAGCATAAATTGCTCTAATTCAGGCAATTCAGATATATTTATTTTTTCAAAATCAACTTCTTCAAAATTATCATTAAGATTTCCAAGTAAATACCTAAAAGTATTTCTAATTTTTCTGTAAGAATCAGCGTGCTGATCTAAAATTGAATGATCAATTCTTAAGTCTTCCGCATAATTCGATGAAGCTACCCAAATTCTTAAAATATCAGCACCATATTTTTTTAGAATATCTTCTGGGGCAATCACATTCCCAAGTGATTTGGACATTTTTAACCCTTTTCCATCAACAACAAAACCATGAGATAAAATTGACTCGAATGGTGCTTTTCCTCTTGTTCCGCAAGACTCAAGTAGAGATGAATGGAACCATCCTCTGTGCTGATCTGAACCTTCAAGGTACATCGATGCTGGCCATTTAAGATCTTCTCTTTTTTCTAATACAAACGAATGAGTAGATCCACTATCAAACCATACTTCAACAATATCGCTTAACTTTTCATATTCTTCAGACTTATATTTTTCACCCAAAAACCTTTGTGGATTGTCAGAAAACCAACAATCAGAGCCCTCTTTTTCATAAATGCGAGCTATATTTTCATTAACTTCATCATCAACTAATATCTCCTTAGTTTTTTTATTTACAAAAATTGGAAGAGGAACTCCCCAAACTCTCTGTCTTGATACACACCAGTCAGGTCTTGTTTCGATCATAGATTTTAATCTCTCTTTTCCTTTGCTAGGATAAAATGTTGTCTCATCAAGAGCTTTTAAAGCTGTCTCTCTCAATTTATGACTTTCCATTGATATAAACCATTGTGGTGTTGCTCTGTGAACCAGTGGAGCTTTAGATCTCCATGAATGAGGATAAGAATGTGTTAGCTCACCATTAGCTAATAATTTTTTTTGTTCTTTAAGTTTCTCAATTACAATTGGATTGGATTTAAAAATATGATTACCTTCAAATAAATGGACGTTCTTAGTATATTTTCCATCTCCATCTACTGTTTCAATGGCTTTAATTCCATGATTTAAACATAAGTTGAAATCATCAGGTCCATGGCTTGGTGCACAATGCACAATACCAGTTCCTTGTTCTGTTGTTACAAATCTTGCCTCCAACATTGGAATATCATATTCATAGCCCAAACTAAAAAAAGGATGATTGCAGATTGTATCTTTTAAATCCTTACCTTTAAATTTTTTAATTATTTTGTAATTTTTTATTGAACATTCTTTTACAACAGAATCCAGTAAAGCTTCTGCTATAATTATATTTTTGTTTTTGAAATCACCATCATCATTAAGCTGTACCAAGACATAGTCTAGAGCTTCATTATAAGCTAAAGCTTTATTTGCTGGTATAGTCCATGGGGTTGTTGTCCAAATGATAACCTCACTCCCCTCAAGTTCTTTAAGATTAGATGATTTTACAGGAAAGGATGTATAAATAGTATCAGATTTATGATCTTGATATTCAACTTCTGCATCTGCAAGTGCAGTTTTTTCAACCGTAGACCATAAAACAGGTTTGAAACCTCGATATAAACTTCCTTCTTTTAAAAATTTTCCTAACTCTCTTACAATTTGAGCTTCTGCATCATAACTCATTGTAGAGTAATAATTTTCCCAATCCCCAATTACTCCTAGTCGTTTAAATTGTCCTTTGTGAACTTCAATCCATTTTTCTGCAAAAGATCTGCATTCTTTTCTAAACTCTACTATTGGAACTTCATTTTTATTTTTTTTATTTTTTTTATATTGCTCCTCTATTTTCCATTCAATTGGTAAACCATGACAATCCCATCCAGGAACATAGATAGAGTCTTTACCATCCATCTGATGAAATTTTACTATAATGTCTTTTAAAATTTTATTTAGAGCAGTACCCATGTGGATATTGCCATTTGCGTAAGGAGGGCCGTCGTGTAAAACAAATTTTTCATCACCTTTGCTAGATTGTCTAAGTTCTTGATATAAATTAATCTTATTCCAATATTCTAGGATTTCTGGCTCTCTTACTGGTAAATTAGCCTTCATTGAAAAAGCTGTCTTTGGAAGATTAATTTGTGAATTACTCATTATGCTCTCTTTGCTATTTTTAAATCTAATTTAATTTGAGATTTCAATTTGTTAATGTTTTTAAATTTCTTCTCTTTTCTTATAAATTTTAAAAAATGAACTGATAAGTGCTTATTATAGAGATTTCCAGAAAAATTAAACAAATGAACCTCTAGTAAGATTTTTTTTTGGTTAAATGTTGGTCTATAACCAAGATTTGCTATTCCTTTCAAAATTTTAAGATTATTTTTTCTTAAAACACTTACTGCATATACTCCTGGTTTTGCTAATACATAATCTTTAATATCTATGTTGCATGTTGGAAAACCAATTTTTTTTCCAAGTTGTCTACCTTTTTGAACCATCCCATCAATAGACCATTTTCTATTTAGTAGTCTATTAGCTTTTTTTAATAAACCTTTTTCCAAATAATTTCTAATTAGTGAAGATGAAACTATTTTTTTGTTAATTAAAAGAGGCTTTGGTTTAATAACTTGATAATTATATTTTTTTTCATTTTCAATTAAAAATTCTACGTTACCTTCTCTTTTGTTTCCAAATCTAAAATTATTACTAACAAATATAAATCTTGCTTTTAATTTATTTGATAAAATATTTTTTATAAAATTAATTGGTTTTGTTTTTGAAAATAATCTATTAAATTTTTTAGTTATTATAAAATCAACACCAAGTTTGTTTAATAAATCAAGTTTTTGATCAATATTTGATAATCTAAAATTTTTCAAAGATTTATTAAAAAACATCTTTGGCATTGGATCAAAATTAATTACACCAATTTTTGATTTATATTTTTTTTTATATAATTGAGCTAATTTAAATAATTTTTGATGACCTAAATGAATACCATCGAAATTACCAATTAGAATTATAGACTTTTTATGATTTTTATTAATATTAAAGTTTTTATATAATTTTACCATTTTAAATCTGATTGCATAAAGTTCACAATTGACTCATATTGTTTTGATACAATTTCTATTCCATTATTTTGGATTTCATTTTTATGTATTCCATTTGAAATTAATAAAGAGTCATAATTTAAAAGATTAGCTCCTTTAATATCTGTATTGAGATTGTCTCCAATTGATAAAACTTTTTTATTACTATTATCTATTGATTGATTATAAACTTCTGGATAGGGTTTACCAAAATATACAACCTCACCTCCCATTTTTTCAAATACCATTGCAACTGATCCAGCACACAATTCTCTTTTATTCCCTTTATCGACTATTAGATCTGGATTTGTACAAATCATTTTTTTTTTAATATGATTTTCTAATAAATCTTTATAATAATTTAAATCTTTACCATATTCATCAAACAAACCCGTGCATAACAAATATTGACTTTCATTTATATCTTCAGATTTATTATTTCTAAAGTCATTAAATAAATCAAAATCTCTAGGTGGACCTATATGAAAAAATATTTCTGAAGAATAAAATTTTTTTAAATAATTTAGTGCTGCCTCACCTGAGGTAAAAACTTTATCTCTAAACTCCTTATCCATCCCCATTTTCTCTAAAAAATCTCTAACTGGCTGAATAGGTCTTGGTGCATTTGTTAACAAAACAAAATCTTTATTAATCTCTAATAATTTTTTAAGAGTTAAAATTGCATGTTCGTGGAGTTTAATTCCATTGTGCATTACACCCCATAAATCTATATAAAAAAGATCGTAATTTTCAGCAATAGACTTCAAACCCTCTGAATCTAAATTTTTAGTCATAATTTAAGGTATAAACCATAAAAACCTTAATTTCCTAGGATTTTTCCCAACTTATTTTTCGTATTATCTTGAAAAAGTTAGGTCAGTATCTATATGAGGCTCATATTTAATAAGGAGAATTTATGAAGTTTAAACCGTTACATGACAGAGTATTAATCGAAGTTTTAGACAGCAGTGAAAAAACTGCTGGTGGAATAATCATCCCAGATACTGCACAAGAAAAACCTCAAGAAGGAAAAGTAGTAGCAGTTGGTGGTGGAGCAAAAACCGAGGATGGAAAATTAATTCCAATGGACGTTAAAGTTGGTGACAAAGTTTTATTTGGCAAATGGTCAGGAACTGAAGTCAAAATTGATGGAAAAGAATACAGCATAATGAAAGAGTCAGACATTATGGGTATTTCAAGTAAATAATTTAATTTAAAGGAGAAAGTAAAATGGCAAAAATAATTAAATTTGACGCTGAAGCAAGAGCGGCAATGATGAGAGGTGTCAATATTTTAGCTGATACCGTTAAAGTTACTTTAGGTCCCAAAGGCAGAAATGTTGTAATGGATAAATCTTACGGAGCGCCAAGAATTACCAAAGACGGTGTTTCAGTTGCTAAAGAAATTGATCTAGATGATAAATTTGAAAACATGGGTGCTCAAATGGTTAAGGAGGTTGCTAGCAAAACTAATGAAGAAGCTGGTGATGGTACAACTACTGCAACTATTTTGGCTCAGGCAATTGTAAAAGAAGGTGTTAAGTACGTTACAGCTGGCATGAATCCAATGGATGTTAAAAGAGGAATTGATGCTGCAGTAGAAAACGTAAAAGATAATTTAATTTCTTCTGCAAAAAAAGTTAAAGATAGTGATGAGATTGCTCAAGTTGGAACAATTTCAGCAAATGGTGATAAAGAAATTGGTACAATGATTGCAAAAGCAATGCAAAAAGTTGGAAACGAAGGTGTTATTACTGTTGAGGAAGCAAAAGGAATTGATACAGAACTTGATGTTGTTGAAGGTATGCAGTTTGATAGAGGTTACTTATCTCCATACTTTATTACTAACAGTGATAAAATGACAACTGAGTTAGATAATCCTTACATTTTGTTACATGAAAGTAAATTGACAAACTTACAACCAATGGTGCCATTATTAGAAGCAGTTGTACAATCAGGTAGACCTTTAATGATTATCTCTGAAGATGTTGAGGGAGAAGCATTAGCTACATTAGTTGTAAACAAACTAAGAGGTGGACTAAAAGTTGTTGCTGTGAAAGCTCCAGGTTTTGGTGATAGAAGAAAAGCTATGCTTGAGGATATTGCTATATTAACTGGTGGACAAGTAATTTCACAAGATCTTGGAATTAAACTTGAAAATGTTAAACTTGATGACCTTGGATCTTGTAAAAAGATTAAAGTGGATAAAGACAACAGCACTATCGTTAGTGGTAGTGGTAAAAAATCAGATATCGCAGCAAGATGTGACTCGATTAAAAAACAAGTTGAAGAGACTACATCTGATTACGATAAAGAAAAACTTCAAGAAAGACTTGCTAAATTAGCAGGTGGTGTTGCAGTTATCAAAGTTGGTGGTGCTACTGAAGTTGAGGTTAAAGAAAGAAAAGATAGAGTTGAAGATGCTTTAAATGCAACTAGAGCCGCTGTTGAAGAAGGTATTGTAACAGGTGGTGGATGTGCGCTTTTATACGCTGCTCAAGATCTTGAAAAACTTAAAGTCAAAGGTGAAGATCAAAAAGCAGGTGTAGAACTTGTAAGAAAAGCACTAGAAGCTCCTATTAGACAAATTACAAAAAATGCTGGAGTAGATGGTTCAGTAGTAGTTGGTAAATTGTTAGAGCAAAAGAAAAATTCATATGGTTATGATGCTCAAAGTGAAGAGTATTGCGATATGTTTGCTAAAGGGATCATTGACCCAGTTAAGGTTGTGAGAACTGCTCTTCAAGATGCTGCTTCTATTTCTGGATTATTAGTAACTACAGAAGCTATGATAGCTGACAAACCAGAAGAAAAAGATGCTGCTGGCGGAATGCCTGCTGGTATGCCTGGTGGAATGGGCGGCATGGGTGGAATGGGTGGAATGGGAATGTAACACCCCCAATCACTTAAACAAAATTTAAAAAGGGCAGTTTTTACTGCCCTTTTTTTTTATATAAAATTTTTTTTAAATATCTTAAAAAAAATTGTGAATAAAAATTTTATCATTTTTTTAACATCTCTATTAATTTACCCGCTACCATCACTTGGGCATGATATTACAGGCAAGGTTGGATTTTATGATGGTCTTTCTCATCCAGTTTTAGGATTAGATCATTTACTTGCAATGATAAGTGTTGGAATAATATCTGCTCAGATAAGAGGAAGAGCTATTTGGACTATACCTTCTATTTTTGTGATCTTAATGACAATTGGAGGTTTGTTTGGATTTTCATTAATTGTTCAAGAATTTTATTTTGTAGAAATCGGAATTGTATTTTCAGTGATACTTTTAGGAATTGTAATTAGTATTGAAAATAAAATACCAACAAAGTTAATAATGGTCTTTGTTGCAACTTTCGGTTTGTTTCATGGGATCGCTCATGGATTAGAGGTGCCAGCAGCAGCAAACCCTATTTTATTTATTTTAGGCTTCATTATTGGGACAACAGCTCTGCATTTGTTAGGGGTTGCAATTGGACATTTATTGATCAAAAATAACTTAACTTTGATATTATTGCGATTAACAGGTGCGTCTTTTGCTATTTATGGAATTTACTTACTTAGTCAAATTTTTTAAAAAAATTACAAGATAATATTTTAAAGAATGATAAAATACTTATATGTCTAAACGATATAGCGGAAAATCATTTAAAGACTCAAGTGTTAACAAAAAACCAAAATTGAGTCTTAAAGAAAAAAGGAAAATAAAAAAAGAAAAAGCTAAAAAATCTTAATATTATCTTCTTTTTTTGTTGTGTTTTTTAAATGTAAACTTTTTTGGTCTACTATTTCTGCTTTTAAACTTTTTCTTGCCTTTAAAATTAAATTTTTTTCTTTCTCCATCTGATGAAGAGTTTTCTGGGTGTTTTTTTTCAAGATACTTTGGATTGTTTGTAAATCCAGCAGGTTTTTTCTGTTTTTTTTTAAAAAAGTTTTTTTTGCCCTTAAAGTTATAATCTTTTTTTTCTGTTTCTATTGATGGTTTTTCAGATCTTACTTTTTGAAAAGATTTTCTTTTGTCTTTAAAATTTGATTTTTTCTTGAAACCAAATTTATTATTATCATTATTTCTTTTTGATTTATATCGCTCTCCTTCCCCGAAGGATGTCCTTTTTTCTTTAGAATTCAATCTCTTTTCTTCTCTTAATTTTCTTTTTTTATTATTTGGTCCCTTGCCTCTTCTTTTGTTTTTTGTGTTTCTTCTTAAGCCACTAGGTGCTGGTTTGAAATTTGGATCAATTAATTTGTTTATTGAATTCCACATCGATCTATCATCAGGTGTCAAAAAAGTTAGAGCAGATCCATCTGAACCAGCTCTTGCTGTTCTTCCAATTCTATGAACATAATCCTCTGGAACTTGTGGAAGATCATAATTAATTACATGCTGAATTAGCGGTATATCAAGACCTCTAGCAGCAACATCTGTTGCAATTAAAATTCTCTTTAATCCTTTTCTAAAAGAATTAATAACCCGATCTCTTTTGCTTTGTCGAAGGTCTCCATGAATTGCATCTGCTGAATGTCCTTCTTCTTTAAGACGTTTAACCATTTTGTCTGCACTTCTTTTAGTTTTAACAAAAACTAGAATTGAACCTTTTCTGGCTAAAAATTGATCTATCAATTCATCATATTTATTTTCTTTAAAAACTTGAAGTATTTCTTGTTTAATCTTTGCTATTGGAACCGATGTTGCTCCAGTAGATATTCTTTCAGGTTTATTTAAAAATCTTTCTGAAATTCTTAAAATATTTTGAGGTAGTGTTGCAGAGAATAGCAGTGTTTGATGACTCTTTGGTACAAATTTTAAAACCATTTCAATTTGTGGAGTAAACCCCATATCCAACATTCTATCTGTTTCATCTAATACTAAATATTTTGTTGCTGATAAGTTTAAACTTTTCCTTTTTAAGTGATCGTTTATTCTGCCTGGAGTTCCCACTATTATTCTGGATCTATTTCCTAGTTGTCTAAGTTGTTTCTGCATAGACTCACCACCAATAAGCAAAGCTGTTTTAATATTAATTTTATCACTAATAATACTTTTAATTGCTTCCATAACTTGCGTTGCTAATTCTCTTGTTGGACACATCACAAGTGCTAAAGCATTTTTATCTAAAATTAATTTATTAATTAATGGAATGCTGAAAGCTAATGTTTTTCCTGTTCCTGTTTGTGCAGTTCCTAAGATATCTTTGCCCTCCAATGCAACAGGGATTGCCATACTTTGAATAGGAGTTGGTTTAGTAAAATTCATTTTATTAAGTGAATTTTTTAACGAATCTTCTATTTTTAATGATTTAAAATTTTCCATTTAATGAATTTGAAATATAGATAATGATTCTTTGATTGCAGTAAATTTTACTGCGATATCTATATGTTTTTAAAACAATCACAAGAAATGAATTTTTTATAAATGTCAATTTATCTTGTAAATACTGACTTTTTTTAAGTTTTCAAATCAAAGAATTAATGTATAAGAGCCACAAATTATGAGCAACAACATCAGAAACATCACTATCATCGCGCACGTTGATCACGGCAAAACTACTTTAATAGATAATCTAATGAAACAAAGTGGATCATTTAGGGAGAATGAAGTTGTAGATGAAAGATTAATGGACTCTGGTGAGCTTGAAAAAGAAAGAGGAATTACAATCTTAGCAAAACCAGCTTCGATTAATTGGAAAGATTCTAGAGTAAATATAATTGATACCCCAGGTCACAGAGATTTTGCTGCAGAAGTTGAAAGAGTGTTAAGTATGGCAGATGGCGCTTTATTACTTATAGACTCTGCCGAAGGTGTAATGCCACAAACAAAATTTGTATTATCTAAAGCCCTTAAACAAGGATTAAAGCCAATTGTTGTAATTAATAAATTAGATAAAGCTGATCAAAGAGCAAATGAGGTTTTAGATGAAACTTTTGATTTATTTGTAAGCTTGGATGCAAATGAAGAACAATTAGATTTCCCAGTTTTATATGCAAGTGGTAGATCAGGATGGGCAGATAAGGAAGTTGATGGGCCTAGAGAAAATTTAAATCCCCTTTTAGACATGATTGTTGAACATGTAAAACCTGCTGAATTAGACAAAACTAAACCTTTTGCAATGCTATCAACTCTTCTTTACGCTGATAGCTTTTTAGGTAGAAGTTTGGTTGGGAGAATTACTCAAGGAACTGCTAAAGCAAATCAATCAATTAAAGCTATAAATTTAAATGGTGAAAAAGTTGATGAAGGCAAATTAACTAAGATTTTTAGATATGAAGGAACGAAAAAAGTTCCTATTGAAGTTGGGGAAGCTGGTGACATTGTTGTAATAGCTGGATTAGAAAAAGCTAACGTCGCTGATACTATTTGTGACCCAGAAGTTAATGAACCAATTCCAGCAACACCAATTGATCCACCAACGATGTCAATTACCATTACAGTAAACACCTCTCCTCTAGCAGGAACTGAGGGCAAAAAACTTACTAGTACTCAAATTAGAGACAGACTAATTCAAGAAGCTCAAAACAACGTTGGTATTACTTTCTCAGAAAATAATGGTAACGACTCTTTTGTAGTAAGTGGGCGTGGTGAACTTATGTTAGAAATTTTGCTAACTCAAATGAGAAGAGAAGGTTTTGAAATGACCGTAAGTCCTCCTAAAGTATTATATAAAACCGATGAAAATGGAAATAAACTTGAGCCAATTGAAGAAATAACTATGGATTTAGATGAAGAACATTCGTCTAAGGTAATAGACTCGATGAATAGAAGAAAAGGTAAACTCATTGATTTAAAGGATACTGGTAAAGATAAAAAAAGATTAATATTTCATGCTCCAACTAGAGGGTTAATGGGATACACAAGTAGGTTTTTAACTCTAACTAAAGGAAATGGAGTAATCAATAGAATATTCCATGCTTACGGACCTTTTGAGGGCGATATGGAAGGTAGAAGAAATGGTGCTTTAATCTCAATGGAAAAAGGTAAGGCTGTTGCATTTGCTATTTTTAATTTACAGGCTAGGGGTGAAATGTTTGTAACTCATAATGATCCGGTTTACCCAGGCATGATTGTGGGATTATCTCCAAAACCTGGTGATATGATTATAAATGTCATGAAAGGTAAGAAATTAACAAATATGAGAACTCAAGGAACAGACGAAAATGTTGTGCTAACACCTGTAAGAAAAATGTCTATTGCCGAACAATTAAGTATGCTGAACACAGATGAAGCGTTAGAAATTACGCCAGATTCATGTAGATTAAGAAAAGCAATTTTAGATCCCCATGAAAGAAAAAAAAGCGAAAAATCTGGGGCTGCAGCTTAATTAAAAATTTTATTAACTAAAAATAAGCCCAACGCTACACAAGGTCCAATCCCAAAAGCAAAAATTAAAGTTCCTGCGCCAACAGTCCCACCAAGATACCAACCTGCTAATACTGCAGAAATTTCTAAAAAAGCTCTTACTAAAGCTATTGGAAGATTTGTAAGTTTTGTCAGTCCTGTCATTAATCCATCTCTAGGGCCCGGACCAAGGTTTGCAACAAGATAAATTCCACTACCCAATCCAACCAATAAAACAGAAAAAATAGCCAGAAAATATTTCATCCACAATGAAGAAGGAGCATCAAAAAAATTTAAAGTAATATCAATCATCCCAGCTATAATGATGATATTGAAAATTGTCCCCAATCCAGGCTTTTGTTTAATAAATATCCATAAAAAAAGTACAGACACACTTATAAAAAAAGTTGCAGCTCCAATAGATAAACTTGTGGTATTTGATATTCCTTCAGCAAGGACAGACCATGGAGAATTTCCTGTTGTTGATAAAATTAAAAGACCTTCTCCTAATCCAAAAATTGCTAAACCAAAAATTAAAAAAAAAGATGTAGATAATTTTGGCTTAAAGTTAAAAGAATTATCTGAACTCCAAGATACGATTGGTATATTTTTAATTTTTAGAAACATCTTTTAATAAATTACTTCATTTAAAGTTAAAGTCTATTAAAGTAATCGTTAATGAAAAAAATTTTATTATTCTTATTTTTCTTAACTTACTCATTTAATAGCACTGCTCATATGGCTCACTATAATAAATTTAATAAAATTGAAATGGAGATCTTGAGGGATGGTGAGGTTATTGGATACAATTACTATTTCTTTAAAAAAGACTCTGATAATACAACTGTTACAAATCAATTAAAATTTTCTGTTAAATTATTTGGAGCAACTATTTTTGAAGTTGAGAGTTTTGGAGAGGAAAAATATATTAAAGATAAATTGATATCTTTTAATTCAAAGACTCGTCAAAATAAAAAAGATAAATTTGTTCAACTAAAGTTGAATGATAAAGAAAATGAATATGATATCAAAGGTTCATCTTATACAGGTGGTGCATCTTTAGAAAATGTAATTGGAAATTGGTGGAGTCATAAGATACTACAAACAAACTCTCAAATAAGTCCAATTTCTGGAAGTATTAAAGAACAAGTAGTTACCTTTATTGGAAAAGAAAAAATTGAATTATATGGAAAAATATATGAGGTAGAGCATTTTAAGTTAACCTCAAAAGATATGACACTTCCTAAAGATAAAAGGTTAAACTTTGACATATGGTTTGATAAAAAAAATGCTCTAATTCTTAAAGTTGCTTATTCTCGAATGGGAAACTGGGAATATAAAGTTAAAAAATTTGAATAAATTTATTTGGTAATTTTTTTATAAAGATCATTAGCACTTATCCAACCAGCCTCTAATCTTGGTCCTACAAACCAATCTGCACATACACCTAAATTTAATGAGGAGTTCCAGTAACTTTTTATTTTTAAAGGATTAGAATTTGATGAATACATCCAGCCATGATTAAGAGAAAATAATACTTTGGTTTTTTTAATACCTGTAAGTTTAAAAAAATGATCAATAAGCGTTTTAGAATTTACATCTCTATTTTCTCTATTTTTATTAATCCTCTTATTCGCCCAGGTATGAGTGCTTTGTAAAGTCCAAAGATCTTGATAGCTTTTAAATCTTTTTTTACTATTTTCTTTTGCTGCCCAACCTAAAATTTTATCATCAAACAAATAACTACTGACATTTTTATTTGTTTTTTTTATCATAAACATAACTGTAATATTGGCATCCATCTTAATTCTTTTATTTATGAATGGGGCTTTTATAAATTTTTTTGATAACTTTGATAATTGAGCAAACGGACAGGTTAAAATTAATTTTTCATAAATTTTTTTATTTCCATCAGAAAATGTAAGGACCCATTTTTTTTGTCTATAGTCAATTTTTTTAAGTTCTGTTTGAAAATAACATTTGATATTTTTTAAAAGATATTTGCTAATATCATTATTGCCTTTTCTGCCTATGATCTTTAAATGATTTTTATTTTCTTTTTTAAGTTTATTAAAATATAAATGATTACCCCTCCAAATTTTTAATATCTTTTTTTTAATTAAACTTTCAGTAAACTTTTTAAAAGCTAGACTTTTAGGTGAAATATATTGTGTACCATGATCAAATCCTTTATTTTTATCTAATCTTTTAAAAGAAGATCTTCCACCTGGACCTCTTGCTTTATCAAATAAATCAACTGAATTTTTTTTACTTAGAAGATTAGCAATAGTTGCTCCTGATATTCCTGAGCCAATTACACAATATCTGCTCATTTACCGGCAACAGTCATACCATCAATCATCATGGTAGGTGAATTCACTGAATATTTGAATTCTAGATCATTTGCCAAAGAAATATTTTTAAACATTTCATTAAAATTTCCAGCTATAGTTATTTCGTTGACTGGATATTTAAATTCACCATTTTCAATCAGGTAGCCGGTGGCTCCCACAGAATAATCACCTGTTACAAGATTTGATCCATGACCTATAGTTTCTGTTATATATAAAATCTTAGAATGACTTTTTAGCAAATCATCATAATTAATTTTTCCATTTTCAAAATAAAGATTAGTACTTCCACCACTTCTTCCATTTGATTTTAAGTTTAATTTTTTTCCATTATAAGTATCAACCAAGTAATTATTTAGAATTCCATTACTTACTAATTTTAATGTTTCTGACTTAACTCCTTCAGAGTCAAAAGACTTTGAACCCATACCCTTAATCAGATCGGGTTTATCAATAACATCAATTGAATTTGAAAAAATCTGTTGATTCAACTTATCTTTTAGAAACGATGTTCCTCTTGCTATAGATGATGCTGAAATTGCACTCGCAAAAGAGCTTAGAAATCCTTTTGAGATTCTTTTGTCAAAAATAATACTAAACTTATCACTACCAATTTTTTTAGGATTGAGTTTTTTTATAGTTTGTTCGGCTGCAATTTTTCCAAGTTCTGAAGGTTTGGTAATATCATTTAAATGGCATTTGCTTGTAAATTCATAATCTCTTTCCATGCTATTTTCATTTTTTGCAACAGTGACACATGAAGCTGTAAATGATGATGATTTATAACCGTTACAAAAACCATTACTATTAGCCAGAATGAAATTTGATTTATTTTCTGTAAAACCTGACTCAGTGTTTATAATTTTTTTATCAATTGAAGCTGTTTCTTCTAACTCTTTCAAATAATCAATTTTTTTATCATTCTCTAAATGATTTTCGTCATACAAGTTAAGATCTTTAATATTTTTTGCTATCAAATCTTTATCTGGAAGAGAATTAAATTCATCTTCAGGTGTAATTTTTGTAGTTTCAAAACATTTTTCAATTAGTGTTTTTAAATTTTCATCTAGTAAATTTGAGGATGAAATTGATGATTTTTTTTTACCTAAATAAGTGTCAATACTTATTGCCAAACTGTCAGATCTATTTGACTCATCTAAAACTTTATTTCTAAAATTTACTGTCTCTGAAATTGAATTCCCAACAGTTACACTTACATCTGTAGCTCCAAGTTTCTTAGCTAGATCTAAACAAAAGGAAGCTTTTGATTTTAAATATTCTTCATCTTTGATCATGATTTATAACTTTGTTCCACCCACAGTCATTTTATCAATTAGAATTGAAGGCTGGGCCACCCCAACAGGAACTCCTTGACCAGCTTTACCACAAGTTCCAATACCTGGATCCATCATCATATCATTTCCAACCATTGAAACCTCTTTTAAGATTGAAGGTCCATCTCCTATTAAAGTTGCACCTTTTATTGGTGAGCCAATTTTCCCGTTATTTATTTCATAAGCCTCGGTACAGTTAAATACAAATTTTCCTGATGTAATATCTACTTGTCCACCACCAAAACTTACTGCAAAAATTCCTTTATCAACTGACTTTATCATTTCATCTTGAGTTTGTTTTCCACTCAACATCATTGTGTTTCTCATTCTTGGTAGCACAATATGTTTGTAACTTTCTCTTCTTCCACTACCTGTAGATCTAGTATTCATCAGTCTTGCATTTAATCTATCTTGCATGAAGTTTTTTAAAATTCCATTTTCAATTAAAACAGTTCTTTCTGTTGGAGTGCCCTCGTCATCGATAGTTAAACTACCTCTTCTTTTATCTATGGTTCCATCATCAACGATTGTAACTCCCTCACTGGCAACTTTTTGACCCATTAAATTATGAAATGCGGATGTTTTTTTTCTATTAAAATCACCTTCTAAGCCGTGACCGATAGCTTCATGAATTAATATGGCAGGCCAACCTGGGCCAAGAACAACTTTCATTTCACCTGCTGGAGCTGGCTTACTATCTAAATTAACTGAGGCAATTCTTAATGCTTCTTCACAAACATTTTTCCAATTATCATTTTTTAAATAATCATCATATGACTGTCTTCCACCAATCCCATAAACACCTGTTTCTTTTCTTCCATTTTTTTCAAGCATTACAGAAACATTAAATCTAATTAGAGGACGAACATCAGTTAAAGACTCACCTCCAGACCGAATAATTTCAATAGATTTTTGCTCACCACTAAAACTTGCTGTTACTTGTTTCACCGTCGAATCTTTTTTGCGAAGATAATCATTCACTTTGTTTAAAACTTCTAATTTTCCATCAAGTGTTTTCTGCTCAATAGGATTAATTGCATCATAAAATCTATTATTAGTCTTTGGAATTTCGTGATTATAAGTTCCTTTAATGGATTTTAGAGTAGACTGAAGACTTTTTGCAGAGCTTTTTAATGAATTTTTTGAAATTTCGTTAGAATGGGAATAAGCAACGACCTCATCAGAAATCGCTCTAAACCCAAAACCTAGATCAGAACTATAATTTGAACTTTTAATTTTATTATCATCTAATACGATTGACTCTGATTTAGAGTCTTCAAAGTATAATTCACCATCATCACAATTTTTTAAAGTATCAGATACAATCAGATCTACATCTTTTCTAGTTAAGTCTGATTTGTCAAAAAAATTACTCATTGATAATACATAATTATTTGTATGCAATTTTCAATGGATGTTTTTACGCATGTACAATATTTAAACTCATATGTAGTAGTTATAAATAATGAAAGTTTATTTTAATAATTCATGTAAAATTTGTCGATCTGAAATCAATTTATATAAAAAAGAAAAAAATGTAGATATTGATTGGGTTGATATTACTGATAATGCAAATGCCGAGAATGAAACTTCTAAAAATGGAAAAGAGCTCTTAAGACGACTGCATGTTAAGGACGAAAACAGAATTATTGAAGGAGCAGAAGCTTTTCTTTATGTTTGGAAAAAAATTCCAAAATATAGATTTTTGTATAAATTTTTTAAACTTCCAATAATTTTTCAAATTTTTAATTTTACTTATGAAATTATCGCTTATTTTTTATATTTAAAAAATAAAAAGCAACTAAAGCGCTAAGTTGTAAAAAATATTAAAATTTTGCTTAACAAAGACATGGAAGCAATAAACATTATCATTACAACAGAGTACATTAAGGTGATAATATTATTTTTTTTTCTTCTTAGTCTAACGAAAGCTTTATCATCTAAATCTGAAATATCTCTTTCACCAACTACATGATAATCATAACTCCAACGCCATGTAGAGTCTCCAAGCCTAGGGTCTAGATTGTTAAAATACGTTATCCAAGCAATAATGTACCTTAATATTATGTACAAAATAATCATTGCAAGTGTTCCAAAAAACATTCCAGATATTACTTAATTAAAATGGATATTTTAATTGTTATTTTTTGCTCTTTTTCTTGCAATAAGCTGTGTAAGAGAGTCTACCATCGTATCTGATGCTTTAAATATTTCATTATTTTTAAAATCATGAGAAATATTTTTTTCAGGATTGGTTTTGTCTTCAATTACTATCCCCTCATCTGGAGAATTATTTTTAATATAGATCAATAATAACCAATCTTCATCAGAAGACTCGTCCCATTTTACAAAAATTTCTCCCGTCTCAAATCTTTTATCAATACATCTAAAAATAGACATATGTCTTGTGATATGCCTTTTATTTAACTGAAACACTAAACTACTTGCACTACGATAAAAACTTTCAAGTGCAAATTCGATTTTTTGCCTTGCTATAGTGTATTCTTTTTCTTTTTGTAATAATGTTTCTCTATCTTCATCACCTTGTAATTTTACTCCGAGAGCTTCTACTCTTTCTTTTATTTTCTGATCTCTAATTATTCTATATTTTTCTTTAAGCTTCTCTATCCGCTGTTGAAGACCAGCATAATCATCTCTTTTTTCTCTAAGAGATATCTTTTCAAGTTTTTCTAGCTCTTTAACTTCCCTAATTCTAAATTTTTCAATTTGTTTCTCTAATCTTAATTGTTTTAAGAATTGTCTTTGTTTTTCAGCTTGTTCTATTCTCAATAAAGCTTGTTCTTTTCTTAGGAAAATTTTTATATCTTTTACTCTTTCTTTGTCTAATTTTATCTCATCTTTTAACCTCTGTTCCTGAAGTTTAATCTTTAATTCTTTCTGTTTTTGTTTTTCGTTTTCAAGATTAATTTTTTCTTGTCTTTCTTTTTCCAATTTTTCTAATTTTAGCCTTCTGGCTTCATCTTTTTTGGTTTCTTTATATTCCTGAATTGTACTAGCTATTTTATCAAAGAAAGCTTGGATATATTTTTCTAAACTAAAGTTAATTTTTAAACTTAATTGGGGCTTTAAAGAATTTTGAAAATTTATTATTTTTAAAATGAAATTTTGTTTTTTTGATACCCTTTTATTTTGAATTTTTTTTTTATTTTTTTTTATTTTTCTAGATTTAATTTTTGATTTAATTTTTTTTACTTTTTTGTAAGTAGATTTTGTTTTTTTTTTTACTTTTTTTTTTACTTTAGTTTTAGTTTTTCTTGATTTTTTTTTTATTTTTTTCATTTTAAGAGATTATAGTTTCTATCAATAAATTATTGATAAATATAGTCTCTTGTTACTGGGGTAGAAGTGTAATTTTTAGTAAGTTGAAATTGATATACAACTTGATCACCCCACTTGAATGCCATTTCACAACCTGCTAAATAAAATTCCCACATTCTAAAAAACTTTTCATCGAACATTTGAATAATTTTCTCTTTATTTTTATTACAATTTTCTTTCCAGTGTCTTAATGTATGTGAGTAATGAAGTCTTAAAACTTCAATATCAGATACAATTAAGCCAGCTTTTTCGATTGGGGTAGTAACTTCACTTAAACTTGGGGTATAACCTCCAGGAAAAATATATTTTGTTATCCATGGGTGTGGGTCTCTTGGTGGATTTACTGACCCTATTGTATGAACTAAAGATACCCCATTATCGCTTAATAATTTATCAATTTGTTTGAAAAATTTCTTATAAAATTTTCTTCCAACGTGTTCAAACATTCCAACACTGACAATTCTATCAAATTTTTCGTTCAGCTCTCGGTAATCTATCAATTTAAATGTTAATTGATCTTCTAAGTTAAGTTCTTTAGCTTTTTTATTGCAATAGTTAAATTGATTTTCTGAGAGTGTAATCCCAGTAACTTCACAATTAGCAGTTTTAGCAATATCAATAGCTAGCGAACCCCAGCCACAACCTATATCTAAAACTTTCTGACCAGGCTTTATATTTAATTTTTTAATTATATGTTGAATTTTATTATTTTGAGCAACTTCAAGGGTATCATTTTCATTTTTAAAATATGCACATGAATATTGTCTCTTGGGATCTAAAAATAGATCATAGAGATCGTCTGAAATATCATAATGATGAGATACATTCATTTTAGATTTTTTTATAAAATTAAAATTTGTTAAGTATCTATACGATCCTCTCAATCTATTAATTAAATAACTAAAAAAATTTAGCTCATTTCTACCAAAATTCATCAGCGCTAAATCTAAAAAATCACTCAGACTACCATTTTCAATTATTATATTCCCATCAGTGTAGGCTTCTCCAAAATATAAATCTGGCTGAAATAATAATTTATAATGAAGTTTTTTATCTAAAATTTTAACCTTTAATGGCTTATCACTTTTAGGTAATCCAATAATATAATTTTTAGAATGGGCATCTTCCAAGATAAAACCATCTTTCTTAAATACACTGTTAAGAAATCTAGCTAATTGCATTTCAAGCTGCCATTGTTGATCTTGTAGAAAAATTTAATTTTTCTAAATTATCAATTAACTCCTTTTCTTCCTTAGAACTTAAAATTGATAATGGTGGTAAAACATTTTTATAAATTAAATCATTTTTTGAATAAAAAGTATGTAGTCCAGATATCAAGTTATATTTTTCAAATGTATTTCTAACATCACAAAGTTTTTGATTGGCTGTTTGTTCTTTTTTTTCAAAAAAATCATCATAAACTTTTCTTGCTAAAGTTGAAGTTACATTGCAAGTTGCTGTGATTATTCCAGAACATCCAAGCTCTAAACCCTTCAAAAGTTTTGACTCTGAACCTGGCATAATTGAAAAATTATCTATTTTTAGATTTTCATAAAGATTGTATGAGCTATCTTTAACACCTATTATTTGTTTAGGGAATAATCTTACTAATTCTTTAACGCATTCTACACTAAACTTATATCCACTTAATTTTTCAAAATTATAGAGAATTATTTGGCACTCCGGATGTGCATTTATAATTTTTGAATAAAAGTTAATAACATCACGATCTGAATATTTATAAAATGCTGGTGGCATAATTAAAAATTTTTTAAAGTCTAAAGACCGTGCCACACTCATTAAATTTATGGTTTCACTTAAAGAATTTAAACCAGTTCCAATTATATATTTTTCTTTATACTTACTTGTAGATAGTTGATTTAATAAATTAATTTTCTCACTAATTGATATCAACTGAGCTTGTCCTGTGCTCCCAAAAATTGCTGCTCCATGACAACCTTGATCAATAATCATCTCAGCATGCTGAATTGTTTTTTTTACATCTAAAGTTAGATCATCATTAATCACAGACATTGAAGCTGCATATATGCCATTGATTTTACTCATAAACAAAATTTATATAAAAAAAAAATTTAGTAAAGACCTAATCAGTTAAGATAAATCTTTTAAAACAATCTCTTTTGCCTCATTAACTAAAGAGGAAAGTCTTGAAGTTTCTGGTGATACATCAGGATGAATTTTTTTTTGTATCTTGATGTATGCTTTGTTTACATCTTCCTTTGTAATTTTTTTGGATGGATTAAGATTTAATATTTTGTATGCCTCTGAAAGAGTCATTGTATTAGAATTGGATGCATCATTGTTATTGAATGAAAATCTTCCAGAATTTCTCAGCGTTTGAATTAATCTAAATAAGGAAATAAGTTGAAAAAAAGAAAGACCCTTTAATTTTAATAAAGCTAAACTTGCGAGAGTTAATGGCAAAGTTAATATATATTTACCTGCCACTGCAAATAAAACTGCAATAGCAATTAAGCCTACAAATAATAATATTCTAAGACTTTGTGATATTTTTTTTGAATTTATAGCGGCAAAAAACCTTAATAAAAAATATAAAGCTACTAAAATTAATACTGTATATATTATTATATTCATATATTTCCCTAATAATGAAAATACCATATCTTAAAAAAAAACCAGAATTAAAATCATGCCATGATGTTACATGGGAAGATAATTACAGCTGGATACATCAAAAAAATATTTTAGAAGTACTAAGGGATAAAAATAAACTATTACCTGAAGTTAAAGAATATCTTGAGGAAGAAAATAAATATACCGATCATCATTTAGAAAATACAAAACCAATACAAAAAAAATTGTTTGATGAGATTAAGGGGAGAATTAAATTGGATGATGAGTCCCTACCATACAAAGATCATACTTATGAATACTGGACTAAAACAACTAAAAATGGAAATTATTCGATAAAGCTTCGAAGAAAAATAAATACAGAAAAAGTAGAAGAAATATGGAATGGAGATAAAGAAAAAGAAAAACTTGGTGTAGAATATTTTGGTGTTGGAGATTTGGAAGTAAGTAATAACGATAAATATCTAGGCTACTCTTTAGATACTAAAGGCTCTGAATATTACACAATTTTTATAAGAAATATTGAGAATAATGAGATTATTACAAAAGAAATTTCAGAAACCTCGGGAGGTATAACTTTTAGTACAGATGATAAATTTATTTTTTATTCAAAGCTTGATGAAAATCATCGAGCAAGAAAAATTTATAGACATGAAATTGGAAATTTTAAGGATCAAGATCAATTAATCTTTGAGGAAAAAAGTGAAGCATTCACTGTTAGTCTAGGTCTAAGTTCAGATGAAAAATATTATTTTATTAACACATCTGATCATAATACATCCGAGCAATATTATTTTGGTGTTGAAGAAAAAAATCCTAAACCTAAGTTAATTATGAAAAGAGAGAAAGGCATTCTTTACTCTGTAAGTTCATGGAATGGTAAATTTTATAATCACACTAATAAAAGTGCAGAGGATTTTAAAATCGATATTTCTGATAGCTTAGAAAATCAAAATTGGAAAACATTCATTTCTTCAAGAAATGAAGTGTTAATAGGTGGTCTAACTTTTTTAAAAGATTGGATTATACGATCTGAAACTTCTAATGCATTAGACAAATTATTTGTAAAAAATATTTCAACAGGAATTGAAGAGGAACTATTATTTTCTGATGAAAGTATTTATGTGCCAGGTGTTTCTTTAGTGCAGAGAGATAGAAACACTAATGACATATATCTTGGTTATTCATCTCCTAAAACTCCATCTAGAGTTTATTTATATAATTTAAAAAACAAATCAAAAAAACTAGTTAAAGAACAAGAAATACCCTCAGGACATGACCCGGATGACTACATTGTCGAAAGAATAGAATACAAATCACATGATGGAAGATTGGTCCCTTTAACAATCACCAGACATAAAAAAACTAAATTAGATGGCTCAGCCAACTTATTGCTCTATGGTTATGGTTCATATGGTAACTCTATGAGTCCCAGTTTTTCTTCAACAAGATTAAGTTTAATTAATAGAGATATTATTTGGGCAACCGCACATATTCGAGGCGGTATGGAGAAAGGAATGAAGTGGTGGAAAGAAGGAAAACTTACGAATAAAAAAAATACTTTTGAAGATTACATATTTGCTGCAAAATACTTGATTAATGAAAAATATTCATCAAAAGGTAAAATAATAGGTATGGGTGGATCTGCAGGAGGTTTGCTAATGGGAGCTGTAGTTAATCAAGCACCAGAATTATTTTTAGGAATTATTATGGCTGTGCCCTTTGTAGATTCCCTTACAACAAATCTTGATCATTCTCTTCCTTTAACTGTTGGAGAATTTGATGAGTTTGGAAATGCTAAAGATAATAAAGAGCATTTTGATTACATATTTTCATATGCTCCATATAATAATATTAAAAAAATGGACTACCCTCATATATTAATTACAACAAGCTTAAGTGATAATAGAGTTTTATTTGATGAACCTGCAAAATTTACTGCAAAATTAAGAGACTATAAAACTGATAATAATTTACTTCTTCTAAAAACAGAGATGAACGCAGGTCATGGAGGAAAATCGGGTAGAGATGGAGCTATAGAAGAGATTGCAATTGATTACGCTTTTGCTTTAAAAATATCGGAAAAGATTTGAGTCTTCGGATCTTGAAATATTAAAAACAATACCTAAATAATAATAGTAAGTCGCCTAATGGGGCTTACGTAAATAAACTTGCTTAACAAAAAAGGAGGATATTATGACAAGTAAGGATCTATCTATCTTCAACTCTCTAAGACCCTTTTCAATTGGTTTTGATGATATGTTTGAACAATTTGAAAATATGCTTGGAAATGGAAATTTGACTATGCAGTCAAATTATCCACCATACAACATTAGAAAAACTGGAAAGGATAACTACGCAATAGAAGTTGCTTTAGCTGGTTTTAATAAGAAAGATGTTGAGGTTGAGTTCGAGGATAATTTATTAACTGTTAGAACTAAATTAGTTAATAAATCAGATGAGAATAATGTTGACGGAGAGATTATTCATAAAGGAATTTCTCAAAGACAATTTGCAAGATCATTCACTATTGCTGATGATGTAAAAGTAAATGGTGCTGAGTTAAAAGATGGTCTTTTAACAATTTCTTGTGAAAGAATTATTCCTGAACACAAAAAAAAGAAACTTATAGAGATTAAATAAGTTTACCTTGCTTGCGGGGATTATATCCTCGCAAGTACTTAATTAAAAGCAGCCGTTAGATACAAACCCAATCACAATTTTATCAGAATTAATTTCAAATCTTCTCTCACAAGGAATTCCGTATTTTTTCGTATTATAAATTAATTCATAATTTCCTTTTGCGTTTTTAAAATCTTCATCGGGCTTACCTAAATCCATTTGCAAAACACTTGCGGGCTTACTGATATATTTGCTTAACTTTTCATTCTCTTTTTCAACAATTGCATCTGTTTTTTGTTTGATTGTTTGACATCCTGCAATCATGATAAATGTAGCTAACGTAATTAAAAATAATTTTAATTTTTGCATGCATTTATAATAACATCGTAAATGTGGCATAAATATAAACTTCTAAGTTGTATTTTGTGAATAAAACTGAGTTTAAACAAGTATTTATTAACAGAATCAAATAACTGTCCTTTATTAGGAGGACAAATGCTTGAAAATTATTTCAATTATAAAAAACACAAAACAGATTTTAAAACAGAAGTAATTGCAGGAACAACAACGTTCCTAACAATGGCTTACATAATGTTTTTAAATCCATTTATCTTATCGGGAGAATTTGCCGGACCCGAAAAAGGTTTCTTTGATTTCGGCGCAGTTTATACCGCAACAATATTAGCAACAGCACTTGCATGTTTTATCATGGCTTTTTACGGAAAAACTTGGCCAATTGGACTTGCACCAGGAATGGGTATCAACGCATTCGTTGCTTTTGGAGTTTGTGCAGGAATGGGCTACACACCTCAAGAAGCTTTAGGTGCAGTTCTAGTTGCCGGAGTACTGTTTTTGATTATATCACTAACACCTATTAGAGCTTGGTTAATAAACTCAATACCTAAAAGTTTAAAGTTAGGAATTGGAGCTGGTATTGGACTATTTTTAGCTATTATTGGATTACAGATCATGGAAGTGGTTGTTGATGATCCAGTTACGCTTGTCAAACTAGGTGATCTCAGCAATCCTTTAGTACTATTAGGTTGTGCAACATTCATAGCAATAATTGTATTAGAAAAAATGAATGTCAAAGGAAATATCATTATTGGTATTTTGGTATTTAGTATCATTTCCTGGGCTACAGGACTTGCAAACTTTAATGGTATTGCCAGTTCTCCTCCTCCAATGACATATCTATTTGAATTTGATTTGTCTGCAGCAATGACTGCTGGAATGTCGACAGTAATATTTACTTTATTGTTTATCGATTTTTTTGATACCGCAGGAACATTAACTTCGGTTGCTAACGTAGCTGGTAAAGTTGATAAGCAAGGTAAAGTTAAAGATATCAATAAAGCAATGTTATCAGACAGTGTTGGAACTGTTGCGGGTGCAATGATGGGAACCACAACTGTTACGAGTTATGTAGAGTCAGGTGCTGGTGTAAAAGCTGGTGGAAAAACTGGAATGACATCACTTGTAATTGGCTTGCTATTTTTAGCATGTATATTTTTTGCTCCATTAGCAACAAGTTTGCCAAAACAAATTGATGGTGCAGCGTTACTATTTGTTTCAGTTTTGTTTGTAAGAAATATTACAGATATTGAATGGAACGACATTGCAGAGTCAGCTCCAGCAATTCTTGCAATGATTGCGATGCCTTTAACATATAGTATTAGTAACGGTATAGCTTTAGCATTTGTATCTTATGCTTTAATTAAAATATTTACTGGAAAGTTTTCATCAACTTCACCAGCAATATTTATTATTGCAATATTAAGTGTAGTAAGCTTTGCAGTTGCTTAATTTGAATTTATTAGGGCTAGATTATTCTAGCCCTAATAATTAATTTTTTTTAATAATATCTTCTATAGATAATTCTTCATAATGTTCAGTTGGCTGAACAATCCAAGGATCTGTATCTAATCTTATAGGGCAGAAGTCTGGTTCAAATGTTGATGATTTTTTTTTCCATAAACAAGCTGTTTTAACCTCATTTATATAATCTTTAGTTGGACCATAGTTTTTTAGCCACTCAATGCTTTTGTTTAATGTTAAACCTGTATCTGAGAGATCATCCACTAAAAGTACTTTGTTATAGTCTTTGCTTTCAGCTAAGGAGCTAATTTCTCTTGCAAACATAAGTTGACCTTGTTTATCTTCCATGCCTTCTCCGGAGTAACTCTGTATAACAATATAAGCAGTTGGTAATTTTAAAATTCTTGAAAGAATATCCAATATTGGAGCAGCTCCTCTCATTATTCCAACTAAAACTGTGGGTTTATATTTTTTATGAATCTCAATTGCTAACTTTTCAACAATTTTGTTATACTCGTCAAAAGTGATAATTAATTTGTCAGCCATGAATTTTACTATCATAACTAAAATATTTTAAAAGGGAGAAATGATGAAAGCCTATTGGATCAGTTTATATGTAAAAGTTGAAAATCAAGAAAATTTAAAAAAATATGCAGAAGTTGTAACACCAATTATTAAAAGTTTTGGGGGTGTTCCTCTTGTTAGAGGTGGAAATCATAAAACATTTGAGGGAGATGATTTTGTTAGAACAGTTGTGTGGGAATTTCCAAGTTATGAAAAAGCTATAGAATGTCATAATAGCAAAGAGTATTTAGCTGGATGGGATATTGCAAAAAGCACAACTACAAGACATATGCAAGTAATTGAGGGATTTAGTACTGAATAGGCTCTGGATCAATACTTCTCCACAAATACCAAGTTGCAACCGAACAATAGGGTGAAAATTTTTTATTCAGAAACTTCACATAACTTTCTGGTGGTAAGTATTTTTTTTTATAGTTTTTTGATATGGCTCTTAACAAACCTATATCTTGAACTGGCCAAATATTAGATCGATTGTAAGTAAATAACAAAATCATTTCAGCAGACCATCTTCCTATTTGTCTTAATTCAGAAAGGTATAAAATAGCTTCCTCATCAGACATCTTTGATATTAATCTTGGATTAAAAGTTTTATTTAATATTTGTGTAGATAAGCTTTGAATGCCTTTTACTTTTTGTTTACTTAGTCCACATGATTTTAATTGAGCAAAAGACAAAGTATTAACAGTTTTAGCATTAATTTTATTTTTACATTTTTTTTTAAATTTCAAAAAAACAGAGTTTGCTGCTGCTACACTAATTTGTTGGCCAATAATACTTTTGCATAATGAAAAAAAAACATCTTTTCTAGAGGTCAATATTGTTTCTGATGGAGATCGATATTTATTAATCAAAGATGCCATAACTTTATCTTTTTTTGATAAATATTTTTTAGCAGTACTCCAGTATTTAGGTGAATTACTCATGCCTTGCAACCGATACACGCTTCTTTAAGGTCATCTCTCTTTTAAAAATTATAAATGATGAAAAAATTACAAGCAAGGCTCCTAATAATGTCTTTAAAGTAGGTATTTCATCCCAAATAAAATAACCAAAAATTATTGCAAAAATTAATGCTAGATATTTCAGTGGAGACACTAAACTTACTTCTGAAAATTTATAAGATTGAGACAACCATAAATTTGCTAGACCTCCTAATAATCCTATCATTGATAGTA
This sequence comes from uncultured Pelagibacteraceae bacterium, assembly GCA_902595745.1. GTDB lineage: Bacteria > Pseudomonadota > Alphaproteobacteria > Pelagibacterales > Pelagibacteraceae > Pelagibacter. Next base: position 8,696 of record CACJRE010000006.1, on the reverse strand, counting down.
GAATTAGATCTATCAAATTTGGTAAAATCCAATTTTGATAAAAAGTAAAAAAACTTAAAATCATTATTGAAAAAGAAAAGAAAAAACTAATTAGCCAGACTGGTTCAGTTGTAGATAATTTTCTAATTGAAATAGCAACATAAGATAGACCTAAGCAAAATATGATAGGATAGATATAATAAAGGTTTAATGAACTAAAACCTGGCTCTGTAATAACCACAATACCAACAAAACCGACTAAAACTGCTAACCATCTGTAAAATCCAACTTTTTCATTTAATAAAAATATTGAAAAAATAGTTGTAAATATTGGGGCAGCAAATGAAATACTAACAACTGTTGCAAGTGGTAAATTTCTCAATGCGATGAATATTGAAATTAAGGCTACTAAGCCTGCTAAGCACCTTTTGAAATGTAAGAGTGGTCGATTAGTTTTATAAAAATCAAGGTACCTGTTTTTTGGTATAAGAAATAAAAGTGGTATTATTCCAAAAAATCCTCTGAAAAATAACACTTCACCAACTGGATATTCGTCAGACCACTTTACTATGACATCCATTAGTGAGAATGCACATACCGAAATAAACATGTAAAAAAAGCCCAATTGATTTTTAGACAACATATGATTAACTTAAATTAATTAGGTTAATTATCAATGGAAATAGCAATTTTAGCTTTAGGATGTTTTTGGGGACCAGAAATTAAATTTAGTAAACTTGATGGTATTATTAAAACTGAAGTAGGATACTGTGGAGGTAATACTAGTGAGACAACTTATAAAGAAGTGTGTACTGGAACGACTAATCATGCTGAAGTCGTCAAATTAGATTTTGATCCTAAAATAATTTCCTATGAAGAAATATTAAAATATTTTTTTAAAATTCATGACCCTACAACTTTAAATTCTCAAGGCCCAGATTTTGGTACACAATATAGAAGTGAAATATTTTATTTTAATGATCAACAAAAAGAAATTTCTGAAAAAATAATTAAAGAAGAAAATATTAAATTTTCAGGGAAAATTGTAACAAAAGTTTCACTAGTTAAAAACTATTGTCCTGCTGAAGAATATCACCAAAAATATTTAGAGAAAAGATAGAATGTCTTTAGTTGATACTAATTGGTTACAAGAAAATATTAATAATGTAAAAATTATTGATTGTTCATGGCATATGCCTCAAACGAAAAGAAATGGACTAAATGAATATAATGAAGAACATATCCCAGAGGCAATTTTTTTTGATTTAGATAAAAATTCAAAAATAGATACTGACTTACCTCATATGCTAACTGATCAAAACTCATGGAAAAAAATTATGGAAGAAATGGGTATTGAAAATAAAGACCAAATCGTAATTTATGATAATTCAGATGTGATAAGTTCGTGTAGAGGCTGGTATAACTTAATTTATTTTGGGCACGATCCAAAACTTGTGCATGTTCTTAACGGTGGATTTAAGAAATGGAAAAAAGAAAATAAAATCACAAACAATAAAGAGGTAATAACTAAAAATTCAATCTATTTATGTAAGGAAAATAAAGAGCTTGTAAAAAATAAAAAAGAGATAGATGAAAATATTAACAAGAATGATTTCAGTGTTATAGATGCAAGAAGCAGAGAAAGATTCGAAGGTAAGGTAGCAGAACCAAGAAAAGGTTTAAGAAGTGGTTCAATAGAAAATTCTTTTTGTTTACCTTTTGGAGAATTAATAAATGATGATCATACGTTTGTTAACAAAGATAAAATTTTAGAAAAATTTAAGTCATTAAACTTTGACCCTAGTAAAAACCTAGTATTTTCATGTGGTTCTGGAGTAACCGCTAGCGTATTGGCTCTGGCTTATTCATTAATAAATGATAAATATATGCCAACTATCTACGATGGCTCGTGGTCAGAGTACGGAAGAATTTAAAACATGAAAAGATCAACCAAAATAATTTCAATAGTAATAATATTTTTTTTTATAATTACAGCTGTGATTGTTGCAAGAACAATGGTTGGAAATTATTTTAAGAAAAAATTTAGCAAAAGACCTCCACCAGGAATAATTGTAAAAGTTGTTGAGCAAAAATTATTTCAAAATACAATTGAAACATTTGGTACAGCTGTACCTGCTCAGATCAAGTCCTATAATATTGAAAAATATGAAATTTTAGAACCTATCGAATATAACACAAAAGTTAGAGCCGGAGATATAATTGCTAAACTTAAGAATAGGAACATCGTCACTCCCTTTGATGGTATTATTGGTAAGAGAGATTTTTCGAATGATATCGATGTATCAAAAAGTTCTATTATACTAAACTTAGAGGATACCTCTATTTTATTTGTTGATGTTGACATACCTGAAACCTTTGCACCATATGTTAAAAAAGGTCAAAATGTTGATATAAAATTTTCTGGAAATAATCTTAAAAAATATTCAGGCATTGTAGAGTCAACTGCGAGTAGAATTAATACTAATAAAAGATCGCTACCAGTAAGAATTAAACTTAACAATCCCAACAATGAACTTTTATCTGGCTCTTTGTTAGAAGTTTCCATTAATTACAATGAAAGAAACTCACTTAGTATTTTAGATACTAGTCTTCTTATGGAGGGAGATAATGTTTACGTGTATAAAGTTGATAAAGAAAATACTGTAAGAAAAACTGAGATAGAAATTGGCTTAAGAAAACAAGGTATCGTAGAAGTTACAGCTGGCCTTAAAAATGGTGATACAGTAGTTGCTGAAGGTCTAAAGAAAACAAGACCTAATGGTAAAATAAAACCAATTAAGTATGGGTCAAAGCCAAAGGTATCAAGTTGGAAAAAGAAAGACAAACCCACTCAAACAAAACAGAAAAAAAGTAAGTTTGATTGGATTAAAAAATTAAATATCTTTAAGAAATCTGACTCAAAAAAAGAAGAAAATAAAAATAAATAATTAAATGTATATAACTGAACTAAGTATTAGAAGACCAGTTGTTGCTTGGGTTCTATCTTTAATACTTATCGTATTTGGTTTATTTATTTATTCTGAACTACCAGTTAGGGAATTGCCTGATGGTTTGCAGCCACCCGTAGTCCAAGTAAAAGTTAATTATAAATCTGCATCAGCTCCAATTATTGATCAAGAAATAACTCAAGTAATAGAAGATGTTATAGGAGGTGCAGAAGGAATAAAGAATATTGACTCTAAGTCTGAAAATGGAAGAAGTAGTATTAACATTGAGTTTGATACAGATATTGAGCTTGATGATGCAGCAAATGATATAAGAGAAAGAGTAGCAAGAATAGTTGATGCTCTTCCCTCAGAAGCAGACGCACCACAGATATTAAAACAGGCAGCTGGTTTCACAACAACAATGTGGCTTTCAGTTTCATCTTTAACATGGTCTGATTTAGAACTTGGTGATTATGCAGATAGATATTTAGTAGATGCTTTTTCAAGTGTGAAAGGGGTTGGAAGAATTCTACTTGGAGGACTAAGAGAGCTTAGTGTTAGAATTTGGATTGACCCTATCAAATTAGCTGCAAATGACATGACTATTCAAGAAGTTGAAAATGCACTAAGAAATGAAAACATAAGCTTGCCTGCAGGAACTTTAGAGGCAGAAAATATAGATTTAACAATTAATTTAGATAAGTCCTACACAAATATTAATGAATTAAAATTTTTACCAATAAAAAAGACAAAGGATCAAATTGTAAGATTGTCAGATGTTGCAAACGTAGAATTGGGTCCTGTTTCTGAAAAAACATTATTTAAATCTCAAAGCAAAAATAATTTAAATCAAAAAACAGTTGGTATAGGAATTTATGCAAAAAGTGGTGCTTCAACAGTTGAATTATCAAATGAAATTCAGAAAAAAATTAAAGAAGTTAGAAAAACTTTGCCCGACAGTCTTAAATTGGAAGTTTCATTCAATAGAGCTACATATGTTAAGGCTGCTATTGATGAAGTTTACAAAACTTTAGCAATTGCATTTATTTTAGTGGTAATAATAATTTATTTATTTTTAGGAAATATAAAAGCAGTGATTGTTCCAGCTGTTGCCCTACCTGTAAGCTTAATTGCATCATTTTTAGGTATTTATCTATTTGATTTATCAATAAATATATTTGTACTTCTTAGTTTTATACTTGCGATTGGAATTATTACTGATGACTCTGTTATCATGACAGATGCAATATATAGAAGAATAGAAAATGGTGAAAGTCCATTGGTTGCAGCTTACAAGGGATCAAGACAAATTACCTTTGCAATTATTGCAACGACTTTAATTTTACTTGCTGTTTTCATTCCATTGATTTTTATTAAAGGAATATCTGGAACTTTATTTAGAGAAACTGCAATAGCTCTATCATTTTCTATTGTTGTTTCATCATTTGTTGCATTAACACTTTCACCAATGCTAGGTAGTAAGTTTTTAAATAAAAAAACGAGTTCTGGTTTTTTTGTTAGAAAATTTAATGTTTTTTTTCAAGGTTTTTCAAATTTTTATAAAGAAACATTAAATTTTTGGTTAAATAAAAAGAAAACGATTATAACTTTTATTATTATAATCATTGCAGGATCTGTTGCTTTATTCATGTATACGACAAAAGAACTTCTTCCTAAAGAAGATAGAGGTGTTTATTTGGTTATTGGATTTACTGATGAGGGAAGTTCTTTTGATTACACTCAAGAAAAAGCACAAGTAGTAGAAAAAAGATTACTTCCATTACTTCAAGCAGAGAATAGCCCTTATGATAAATTTATAATGAGAGTTCCAGGATTTGGAAGCTCTGCAAATTCATTTAATAGTTTTATTATTATTGCTTTACTTGAAGATTGGAAAAAACGAGATAAGGATGCATTAACAATAATGAGACAAGCTATTGGTAAAATAGTAACTGTACCTCAAACATTGGCATTTCCAATTTCACCTCAAGCTATTAGGGTATCTAATTACAATAAACCAATTCAAATGGTTATTCTTGGAAGTACTTACGAAGAATTGGAAGATATTCAAAATGATGTAATCAGTAAGCTTCGAAGAAATAGAGGATTATCAAGAATTGAGTCTGACTTTAATAGAAATAAACCAGAAGTAAAATTAGTTATCAATAAAAATAAAGCTAAAGATTTGGGAATATCAACTAGATCGATTGGTCAAACATTAGAGACATTATATGGTGGTAAAAGAGTTACCACATTTAACAAATTGGGCAAAGAATATCCTATTATTCTTCAGCAATATTTATTTGATAGAAAAGACAAAGATAGTTTAAGTAAACTTTTTGTAAGATCTGGAACAACTGGAGAATTAATCTCATTATCAAACTTGGTTGATCTAAGAGAGGAAGGATCTGCAAAAGTTCTTGCAAGATATAATAGACAAAGAGCAGTAACAATTTCTGCAAATATAAATGAAAATTATTCTTTATTTGAGGCAATTGAATATTTAGAAAATGTTATGGCTGAAGTGGCACCTACAAATCAAATTACTTGGAAGGGTGAGTCTGAGGAGGTTAAAGAAACTACTAATGAGCTTTATATAATTTTTGCTCTTGGTTTACTTACCGCTTATTTGGTAATGGCTGCTACATTTAACTCATTTGTTCATCCATTTATAATCATGTTAACCGTACCATTGGCTGTTTTTGGTGGATTAGTATTTATTTTATTCTTAAACAGTTCAATAAATATCTTTTCTCAAATTGCTCTTGTAATCCTGATTGGTATATCAACTAAAAACAGTATTTTGATTGTTGATTATGCAAATCAAATAAGAACTACTGGAAAAAAGATACAAGACTCAGTTAAAGAAGCTTGTGAATTAAGATTTCGACCTATCATGATGACTTCTATAAGCACTATGATTGCAATGATTCCTCTGGTAATTGGAAATATTGGACCGGGAGCTGGAGAAGCGTCTAGACTAGCTGTAGGAGCAACTATTCTTGGAGGGATGATAATATCTACTTTCTTTACTCTTTATGTAACTCCAACGATGTATTTAACACTTGCTAAAAATACCAAAAGAATCGATTCAGTTGATTTAGAACTAAAAAAAGAATTATCTAAAAAATAATATATTTTTTTTTACTAAGTGAGCTTCTACACTCTTTTAATTGATTTTTATAATCATTAGACTGCTTCTCAACTCTTTTTGCTAAATTTATAACTTTTTTATTATCTTTGTAATTCTTAAAACCTCCCCAACCTTCATGATAAGCAATGTATTGTTTAAAAGCGTCTGATTTGGATATGTTTAAAATATTACTAGATTTATTTGTATACCACCCAATAAAATCAACACTATCTTTGAACCTACTTCTAACAGCAAGTTTATTTCCTGTCTCTTTTTTGTATTGCTCCCAAGTACCATTAACAGCTTGAGAATATCCAAATGAACTTGATGGTCTTTTGTAAGGAATAACTTTAAAAAGTTTCTGTCTTGGAGGTTTTGCTAGCCAATCAAAATCAGACTCCATCTTTATAATTGCAAGTTGTAAATAAATAGGAGTTCCCCATTTTTTTTCTGATTTATTAACATGTTTAAACCATAAATATCTTTCATTAAATATTGAGCAACTATTTGATGTATTTGATGGTATCGAAGAACAAGCCGAAATTAGAAATAATAATATAAAGACTGAAATAATTTTTAAAATTTTCATATAATTTTATTAGTAGTCATATTTTATAAATTAAATTAAAAGATTAACAAATGAGTTATTTAATTTTGGTAAGACATGGTCAAAGTGTATGGAATCTTGAAAAAAAATTCACAGGTTGGGTTGATGTAGATTTAACTGAAAATGGTAAATTAGAAGCTAAAAAATCAGGTGAACTAATAAAATTACAAAATATCAATATTGATATTTTTTACTCATCCTACCAATTAAGAGCAAAAAATACTCTAAGACTTATAAAGGAAGTATTAAGTGATGAGAGTCTTTCAAGAGAAGCTTGGCAATTAAATGAAAGGCATTATGGCGCTCTGACTGGCTTAAATAAAGATGAAATGAAAATAAAAATTGGTGAGAAAAAAGTTCATCAATTTAGACGTTCATGGGATTTACGACCAGATCCACTAGATAAAAGTAATCCTTATCATCCTTTAAATATTAAAACTTATAAAGAAATACCAATTAGTAAAATTCCCGACACAGAGTCTCTTAAAGATACTTACGAAAGAGTATTGGAGTTTTATAAAAAAACAATTGAAAATGAAATTTCTAATAATAATATTTTAATTTCTGCACATGGAAATTCGATTAGGGCATTGTGTAAATATTTATTTAAGTTAGATGAAAATCAAATATCTAAATTAGAGATTCCAACTGGAAACCCTTTATTAATAAAATTAAATAAAGAGAATAAAATTACTGATTGCAAATACTTAGATCGTGAAAGAGCTAAAGATCTTGTAGTTTTTTGAAAGTTTCAAGATCTGTTAAATGATAAAACTTTTCTGTAGTCTCGAAACCATATAATTCTTTTTTTTTAATAAGATCATTCCATACATTTGATATTGAAAAATTTTTATCTTTGTAATCAGAAAGAAGTTTTCTATTTATAATTTGGCATCCTGTGTAAATAAATTTTCTATCATTATTTTTAATTATTAAATTATCTATTAGATCAAAATCACCACTTAAATTTTTATCAAAACTTAATTCTTTTTTTACTAATAAAAGAATGTTTTTTAGTTGATTAGAAAAATATAATTTTTCCATCTCAATAATCTCATTAGTATAATTTTTTTTCCATATGGTATCTGGGTTGAAAATTAAAACATTTTCTTCATTCGTATGTTTCAACATATTGTTTATGCCACCACCTGTATCAAGAATTTTATTACCGTCTTCAACAATTAAAATTTTAGATATAAATTCTTTATTATTTATAAAACTATGAATTTGATCTCTTAAATAAAAAGTATTGATAATAATTTGCTGTATACCCAAACTTTCTATCAGATTAATACATGTTTCTAGCACTGTAATATTATTTAATTTGATTAAAGGTTTCGGGGTATCTAATGTTAATGGATTTAATCTTTTTCCAAATCCTGCACATAAAATAAAAGCTGTATTAATTTTCATTTTACTTACTTATAAATTTAGGAAAATTAGATGCTAGTAATAACTTTAAGCTATTAAGGTTTTTATTTTTAGCCAACCTATTATCAATCATTTTCCATGCATACGGAATAAGCTTTAAATATTTTTTTTTTTTATCTCTTTCAGCCAATCTCATGAATATGCCAATGATCTTTAAATTTCGAAGAACTGATAAAATTTCAAAGTCGTTCTTAAATTTATCAGCATTAATTTTTTTATTAGTCTTTAAATAGTAATTATAAACTTTTACTTTAAGTGAATTGGAAGTTTTAAATCTAACATCGTCTATTAATGAGGCTAAATCATAGGCCTTGTTTCCAATTAAAGCATCTTGATTATCAATTAATCCAATTTGATTTTTGGAATTAACGACTAAGTTTGAAACATGAAAATCTCTATGAACAAAAGTATCATTTTTCAAATTTAATTTTGACAATAATTGCTTAATTTCTTTACTAAATTTGACGTTAAAAATTCTGATTTTTTTTTTATTTAATTTTTTTGGAATATACCAATAGCTAAACAGCTTAGCTTCATCAAATAAAATCTTATTTTTGTAATCTTCAATTTTATAAAATACATTTTTAAAATTTTTGAT